>JAJZLS010000081.1 GCA_021803345.1 Actinomycetes bacterium | reverse complement strand
TATCTAAATCCCCCTGATGCTGCACTGGTGTTATGTATTGATGAGAAAACCCAGATCCAGGCCTTGGATAGAACCCAGCCACTGCTGCCGATGAGACCTTTTGTCCCAGAGCGGCAAACACACGACTTACACCTTTTGGTATCCAGACCTTTCGTGTGGTTGTCACCTCTGTGAGGACCATTTCGTCTTCACAGAGGACCACTGCATCTGGATCTGAAAATACCTCTTTCAGCTCTTGGTAGTGTTTTTCTCGGTCTGCCACTACTTTTGGGTCGGCTTTCTCATATCTCTTGCTAGGCAGGTGAAAGCTGAAGGAGGCCTTTTTGAAAAGCAAGTAGTAGCTTCTACGGGTGGAGTAGACGATACTGTACCTCTCTTCAATTACCTCGGCCAGGATCCGTATCTACCACAACGGTGAATCGGTGTAACCCCAGTCGTTGGGGGTGGAGGTATCTAGCATCGAAAGCACCTCATCACGCTGTGGCTAGCTGAGAAGTACCTTGGCGTTGTTGTGCCTTTTGTCTATGAACGCCCCAACGCCGATTTTATGAAAGTTTCGACTTATCCTTTGCGCATGTTTTTCTGTGATGTCCAACATATCCAAAGAAATTCCAGCCTCGAGCTGGAGAACCGCCAGAGCGCGCTTGTATTCATGAGTCTTTTTGGTCTCCCTTACCAATGCTTGGACTTTTGCACGTTCATCTTCTGTGAGCATGTCACTTGAAGATTTACGCGCCCAATTAGAAATTAAAAGGACCGTTTGGCGCCTTTTAGAGTGTGATGTCTATAGTCGCGGGCACAGCGCAATTCTCACTGTCACCTACAAAGCCATTTTGTCAGGAATCAGGGAGAGGTGATTCGACACAACTTCGGCTGGATCTTGTAGGGTCTGGCATGGCTGATTCTTGTTGCCATACTCTTTTATTACGTGCTTCCAGGTACCATGCGGCTACTCTAAAGTATTGGGGTAGCAATGCTAGTTTGGGTCTTATCTGTTCGAAATAACGGTGGTGGCTATGGACGAGTTGCTTGGCCAAGAGTCAATAAATAGAGGTCTTCGTAAACTCCACCCTGACTGGAATCTAACTCCGTCTGGGCTAGAGCGGGTGATAGATTTTGAGAGCTTTCTGACTGCTGTCAGATTCATAGATTTGTTGGCGCCTCAATGTGAGGCGCTGAACCATCATCCCGATCTTACCTTGAAGTGGCGTCGAATCGGGTTGACGTTAATTACACATAGTGCTAAAAGAATTACTAGTGCTGATTTGGAATTGGCATCAAAGGTGGATCTGGTAGCTCGCGAGCTACCAAAGGCTAATTAGCATCTCAGAAGCTCCTGAGATGGCCGTGTTTGAGCGAAAGCTCGGAGTCGATCAAGCTCTGTTAGCATGCCAAGGGTCACGACAACTCTGATGTTTCAACTAATAGATGGAGCTTTCGTTGAGCTCCTAGCCCATCAGAACAAGTAAAACTCTTGACAATCCCAGATGCTTCTAGTTACTTTAGTACTTGGACTCGAATCCGAGACGGTGAGTTAGACTTAGCGTTTCGAACTTCATTTCCATCGATGCGATGCTTTGCGATTCCATTCATCCAGGTAAGGTGCGACATTATAAAACATATAACAAGCAGTAGAGCAAAGTTCGGCATAGGATATCGCTCGAAGATGACTTGTCAGTTATTTCGGAAATGCTCATCAACGATCCGCCTTTGAAACCCAAGCACAATGACCATGAACTGACCAAAGAGTGGAAAAACTTCCGCGATTGCCGTATCAAACCCGACCTCTTGCTGATATATCAGAAGATTGGTCTGGATATGATCCGGCTTATTCGGCTTGGCTCACATAACGCATTCGGCACGTAGGGCGAGGTTTCACACAATGTGGTACACCTTTATCTAAATTACGGAATAGATCGGAGCCCTGCTCGGCGTCAGTCGGTGTCGTTGCTCGGTCCAACATTCTGCTCCACGTCGACAATCGGAGGCAGGGCGGCTACTGCCGCCTTAGTGAGGCTGACCTGAACGCCATCATCGTCGACCCGGGTCACAGCGTTGATAGGGATGGAAACCTCTTTTTTGCCCCAAAGGTGTCCTTCTTCGAGAAGAACGTGAGACACTTGGTGGTCAGTTGGATCAACGACGAGTCCACGGACATGTCCGATTGGACCGTCAGATGCATGCACGCGTTGCCCACGTCGCACTTCGACCTCACCCGGTGGGACCTTGTCATGGGTGACCGCTTGTTGTGAAGCACCGATGCCACCCATGCCCATGCCACCCATGCCCATGCCACCCATGCCCATGCCACCCATGCCCATGCCACCCATGCCCATGCCAAAGAAGGGCATCAACAACATTTGATTCTGCCCATAACCCCACTGACCGCTTGGGGCTGAGATGAATTTGGTTTCCTCCGCCTCTTCGAGCGTCTCGAATTTCTCTAGAGTGCAGCTCAGATGGAGTTCTTTTTCCGTCGCTGTTTCAACGAGGTCGACTGGCACAAGCCGACCGATTTCCCGACCATTGGGCGGCTCCACAACAAGGTGTGTGATTGCTCGCTTTATGGGATCGATCACTACACGCGCAAGCTCACCACACTCGCCGTCTTGACAGTATGCCTGGGCTCCTATCTCGTACTCCGTTGGTTCACTCATGTCAGAGTTCCTTTCCATAGGCTGTCTTTAACAACCATAGATGGCTATAACCTACATTGCCATTCTGGCACTCGCCTAGGGTGCCCAAAGATTCAATAGCATTATACTTTGTTATGGGCGGCGTAAGGAAATGTCTCTGGCTAAGTCAAATCTCGCAGGTTGTATTTTTGCTGATCTGTCTTATCATCATGCCAAAGGTGCTCACTAGCGGAGGTGGTGCAAGCGATTTTGGGGACCATGTAACCACGATCGTACCCTATATACTCGGCTTCGCCTTATGTGCATTATTCCTTTGGTTGGCAGCAGCCAAACTACTTACAATCAATAACGACCTTCGGGCAAAGGCGTTCCTTTTACTGGTTCTAGCTGCGCTAGAACTGCTGGTACTTATCAGCACTTTCCCTAGGCGAATTAACTCAACCTATTCCGAGATTCATAATTATCTAGGAATAGCCTTGTATGTTTATCAATTTGCAGTGTCGATTTGGCTAGTGAAAATACGAAATAGATACTGGACAGTGTTATTTCTTTTAGTCCAATCCGCAGGATCTATAATCGGGCTGCTATCACTCTTGGGTGTTATTCATTTTTTGTTCATTGGCCAAGCTATTGGAGCCATTGGCTTCGGCCTGCTATTCGTAACAGTCATGCCAGATGCTGTTGTGGCGCCGACTATTTGCCACTGAAACCACCTGCTTCTGCCCGCCCGGAGCCTTCCCAGAGAAATTGAACTTCCAATTAGCCGAGTAATGAAACGACCTTGGGTGATAAATGGCTCTAATAGTTATCTGGGGGAAGTTGTGACGGGCTGGTTAAGAATCTGACGTTGGGGAAAAATTGGCCGGATAGTCCATCAGCTCTGACCGTGGAGTGGAATGTCCGTGCTCCGATCGAGAGGTACAAGGAACGGTTGTGGACCTGAAGCTGTTAAAACAACCCCCAATCAAGTGTTCAAGGAGTACTGGGACCAATCGGGACTGGGATTGGGGTGGGGTTAAATCGATATCGCGGAATCAATTATCCAACGTTTGGAGATTTTTTGAACTGGTGTTCAAGTAAGATTCACGCTATGACCTTCTCTAGTCAACCACGGTTCAGCATAGTGATCCCGGCGCTGAACGAGGCGAATTACTTAGCCACCACGCTCGCTTCGCTCGCTTGCCAGGACTTTTCAGGCGATTATGAGGTGATAGTGGTGGATAACAACAGCACAGACAACACTGCCTCTATCGCTGAAGCACATGGTGTCCGAGTCGTGTCAGAACCACGTCCGGGGATATGCCGGGCTCGGCAAACCGGGACGGAAAACAGTCGAGGGGAGATTGTAGTTTCGACTGATGCTGACACTACCTTCCCAACGTCATGGTTGTCCAGTATCGACAAGGCCTTCTCGGGGGATCCCTCTTGTGTCGCTGTTGCCGGTCCCTGCAGGTTCTCAAATGCCCCTTGGTGGGGAACCATCTATTGCAGTGTTCTCTTCAATGTGGTGTACTTTATTGCCCTCGTGACGGGTCGGGTACTCTACGTCACTGCCACGAATATTTCGTTCAAAAGGGCAGTCTGGGATGGCTACGACACAAGGCTGACCCAGGGTGGTGACGAACTTGATCTGCTTAGACGCTTGCGTCATCGAGGAAAGGTGATCTTCTTACGAGACAACCCGACTATGACCTCAGCTCGACGCATTCAGAGGGGGTTTGTCTACAACCTCTTCGTCACTTTCTTCTATTATTACGCCCTTGCATACCTCTTGAACCGCCTCTTCCATCGTACGCTGATGCATACAGCACCTGTGTTTCGCACCGAGAAGAAGTCTCCACGTCCCTATCTGAAGTTTTGGCGGGGTGCTTACGGTGCTGGAATGTGGGGGATCTGTATCCTTTTAGCTATCTTTGTGACACCGCTAGGAAGAGATCTTGTGGAAGGTCTCGAAGCCACAGCCAATGTCCTAGAGCGTGTACCGTTCCTAGTCGTCCGATGATTCTCGTGGCTGCTGGAGGAATATTAGTTGCAGGGTTGGGCCTCGCGTACTGGATTGTCATGTCACCATATTCGCAATTGTTTGGCGACTTTCCCTACAAGGGTGTGACATCCGAGAAGGTTGTGGCATTGACTTTTGACGATGGTCCCAATGAGCCGTTCACCTCGGAGATCGCAGATTTCTTACGCACACGAGCAGTTACGGCTACATTTTTCCAGGTGGGGCGTTGCGTCGACCGGAACCCAGAAGTTACGGAGCGTTTGGCCAGAGAAGGCCATCTCATCGGAAGTCATTCTTACTCCCACCGATTCCTACACTGCCTCCGTTGGTCTGCCCAGAAGGAAGACATTGCGAAAGGCCAGCAGACACTGACGACACTACTGGGTCGGCGACCGGCGCTGTTCCGCCCACCCTGGTTGTTTCGGCATCCCTCGATGCTTCAGACCTTGAGGGCCCAAGGTCTTGAACCAATATCGGGAGAGTTCGGACATGTGCTCGAAGTGTTTCAACCCAGTCCCGGAAGGATCGCCCGCCGGGCCCTGGCAAAGGTGCGACCGGGTTCAATTCTGATCTTCCATGATGGCTTCGACGCTCGAACCGGCTCCCGAGGCCAGACCGTCGAAGCGGTGAAGCTGATTGTAGATCATCTACTCAGAGACGGCTTTAGGTTTGCGACGATTGATGAACTCCTCGGAATCCCTGGCTATCACTCACTCGGAAAGAGTGAGCTATAGGGGTTCTAGCTCACTCTTAACGGCCTGGATTGCTTTGCGATACGTTTTCTAACGCGACGCAAGAAGTGGTGTTGCTTGGTCGGGCACTGACCATACTGAGTCATGTCCCCAAACAGGATGTGAGAGTAGCGCCTTATCCGGTTTTCTCCTCAGTTTGAGTCCGCATGTGGCTCCTCCCCGTTTCCGGGTTGACCAACCTATCCTCACGAAGCCCGAGACCTTTTTAGCCTCAAAACACCGAACCTAACCGCATAGAAAGAGCCAACTATTAAGAAATAGTGCCCTCTGAGCTGGTAGAATGGTTGTTGATAAAACAGTGCAAACCGACCAACAAAAGGGCAGTAATTGT
>JAJZLS010000032.1 GCA_021803345.1 Actinomycetes bacterium | reverse complement strand
AAGCATCCTGCAGGGCCTGAACTACTCAGCAAACCAGATCGCAGGTGCGCTTCAGAGCGTGTACCAGCAATCGGCAAACCAGGTTGCAAGCATCCTGCAGGGCCTGAACTACTCTGTCGATACTATCGCGAGGACGTTATCATCTGTATTTGGTCAAACTGCGCAGGGTGTTGCTAACATTTTGCAATCAATTGGCTATACAGCCAGCCAAGTCACATCGGCCTTGAGCAATGTATTTGGTCTGGCACAGCAGACGATCGGAAACATATTGAAGGCAGCAGGATACACAGCTAGTGAAATCAGCTCGGCTATACAAGGCTTCTTTGGCACAGTCGGCAGCTGGTTCAAGAACCTCTTCTAATTAATTAGACATTTGATTCAGTCGACGGACAGGGAGAAGGCATCCGGCCTTTCCCCTGTCCGTCGTTTCCCAAATTGTTGATCCTGTAGCCTGCCTTGCACTTCGGTGACAGATTTCAATGACACAAGGCTTGTGCAATCTCCCTCACTTTCATTTTGTTGGTTGAACCTATCTTCGCATTGTTGGGGCGTCAAGTATGACAGAGTTGAATGAAGCCGTTGGCGATTGTAGAAAATCACTATATATGGAAGAATGTCTGAACCGACGTGTTCTAGATTCCTCCATGATCTCTCTTCCATCAGGCTTGATTTGAAAGGAAAATCTATGCGAAAACTCAGAGCAGCCAAACAGTCTGAAACTACCCAAACAAAGCAGTAGAGTTAGTTATCTGCAATCTATGAATATGTCGGCGAGGACTTCTAGCAGCACCCCTTTTTGCATGAAAGATACTGCGGAATGCCTGAGCTCGTGCAACTGCCACTCCCCTATTCCAGCTCGTCCGCACAAAGTTTTAATAGTTTCGAAGTATTATCAGGATCAAGATAATGGCCGATCACGGTCGTAAAAAGAGCTTCTGGTTCGGCCCAGGCTATACTGAGACTGAGCAAATACCCTTTTTCAGCTGTCTGAGCCTTCCTGTGGATATCTAGAACATCTACCAAAAAGTCAGGTAGAGGAATAACACGCCCGGATCCAGCAATCGTCAAATCGCCAAATACAACCTTCGAACCGGCCTTTTTGCGATTACGGGTAATACTGAGGGTCTTGGCTTTGCGTGTGCCAAAATTATAGAGTGCAAACGCTATTTGTTCTCATCAGAACTCAAATCACGGCTATCGATTGATAACGACGATGATTAACCGTTACCATTACCTGATATATCAATAGGCTTAGAAGAGCCAGATTTGGAAGTGGTCGTGGGGAACTGTTCGGCAAGGTTGCGTACTCCAGCAAGTAAGTTGGTTAGTTCCATCGGCAAAACAAACTTTGTAGATGGAGCGCTAGCCATCTGTCTTAGGGCGTCTAGGTATTGCAATGCCATGGTATTAGGATCTGCGTCATGCGCAGAACCAGTCACGGCATCAAGAGCTCCCGCCAGTCCTTGGGCTCTTAGGACGGCAGAAGTCTTCTCTGCTTCAGCAGCAAGAATTACTGCCTGGCGCTGCCCTTCAGCTGCAAGTATTGCAGATTGTTTCTGGCCCTCGGCCACAGTGATTGCCGCTTGACGTTGGCCCTCTGACTCGGTAACCACGGCTCTGCGGGTTCGCTCTGCTGACATCTGCCTAGTCATAGCCTCCTGAACTGCCGGAGGAGGGTTTATCTCACGTACCTCCACGTTTGTTACTTTCACACCCCAACGCTCAGTAACATCATCCAATTTGGTTCTAAGGGCATTGTTCATTTCCTCCCTCTTTGAAAGAACATCATCAAGAGTCATTTCGCCAACAACACTTCGTAAAGTAGTTGCCGCTATATTCAACGCCGCCCCGGAAAAGTCCCGAACTTGAACGACCGACATCACTGGATCTAAAACTTTGTAAAACATAATGAAATCTATTGAAATTGCTGCGTTGTCTTTGGTGATAGCAGTTTGGTGTGGAATCTCCAAAAAAAGCTCACGAAGATCCACCAACGAAATCCGATCAGTAATTGGGTTGATGAAAATCAATCCCGGTCCCTTGGCTCCAACTGAACGACCAAGTCGAAACAAAACCACTCTTTGATATTCACGTATGATTCGCGCCGACCTTGAAGCAACCAACACCAGAACCGCCAGAACTGCTATCGAAACACTGAATGCAACTATCATGCCTTGCTCCCCTGTTCTAGGTTACGTGAATGTTCAGGATTGGCCCATACCTTTAGGCGGATACCATCGATCTCCGCAACATATACATCCACGCCGGCCTTAACAGAACCCGAAAGAGACTCGGCCGTCCAGGTTTCTCCAAGAACTCGAACTGTACCCTGCGGGGTCAGATCTGTAACCGCAACACCTTCTGCCTGCAGTAACTTTGATGCAGAACTCTTGGGATCAACCACTCGTCTGGCGCCCATGACCCCACTCATACCCATAACAGCCAATGCAATACAAAATATTAAGATCCCAGCTAAGACAATTATGGTTAACACCATTGACGCTACGTTGGCTAGAAAAACTACATCTGCTAGCAACACCAAGGAAGCAACTGCACCTATTACTCCAGAAGCGAGAAGAACATGTGATCCGAGATGAAAACTCGATAGCGCACCAAAAACTACAATCGCCAGAAGGACAAATGAGACCAATATCATTGGACCCACCTCAATTCCTAAATATGTAATTATCATACATCAAATTGGCAGAAAGTAATAGGCAGATTGCCAAGCCTGCTGAAATACGCCTAGATTTGATCTACCATTCAAGGTCCTGTACCACCCGTCGAAAAATTTAGAAGACAACATGAGAAGTTTCCGGAAGTTATCCCGGCACCATATTCGCTCATTCCCGCGTTCACAATTAGAGCAGAGCAACCTTTTATCAAGCACTCGAATCGAAGCGAAACACCTAACTACATTGCATTAGATGGAATGACGTGGCTTTCATCGACAAAGTATACATAATCGAGATTTCATCTACCAACATATGTATGTCGGTAGATTCTAAACTCCCAAAAGTACTGGTGTCGATATTGAAACAGGACTGGGTAGCGATGCCCACGAGCTGCAATGTTGCCAGATACTGAGATTACTCTGAGATCTCCCTTTAATTTAGGTGATACGAAGACTTCGCCATTAAACGGGCCGGGCCCATAGACCCCCGAGATGAGAGTCACCTCTCGGGTCTCAACTTGCGTCGTCACCAATACCGCTAAATCACCTGTTCCAATATCCGTACCCGCCTGAACCAATACCACGACGTTCGCTGACCATCCAGTCCACATGCTGGTTTCTACAATTGGGGGAATTCTGTTACCGGGGTCACCCCTTGAACCAATACCTACGGCTGTTAACCTCCATCTGCTACGGTACGCGAGCTATCTTCGCGTTAGTGGATGAGGACTTTCAGGGTGTCATGCTCCGCAGCGTGGCCAAAAATGTCATAAGCATCAAGAATCTGATCAAAGGAGAAAGTATGGGTAACAAATTTCTCTGCCGGCAATTTATGCTCAGCTACTAATTTGAGAAGCATTCCAAGCGTATTAGTACTTACAAGGCCCATCGAGATATTAATGTTGGAAATCCAGAGTTCATTGAGTGCCAGCTCAACTGCCTTTCCATGCACACCAATGTTGGCGACATTGCCACCAGGACGCACAATTTGAGTAGCCATTGTGAAGGTGATAGGCACCCCAACAGCCTCGATCGCCACATCCACCCCCAGCCCGTCAGTCAGAGCGAATATCTGTTCCTTCCAGTCTGGATCACCGGAATTAACTGTGTCAGTCGCACCAAAGTCCCTAGCACGACCAAGACGAGCATTGTCAAGGTCGACAGCAATTACCTTAGAGGGACCATATAAACGGGAAGTCATAACAGCGGATAACCCCACTGGCCCCGAACCTATGACTGCTACTACATCGCCAGGCTTTACATGTCCATATTGCACGCCAATTTCGAATCCAGTCGGAAGAATATCCGACAGCAGGATCGCTTCAGCGTCAGTCATACCAGAAGGGACCTTGTAAACCGAATTCTCTGCGAAAGGAACACGCACATATTCGGCTTGGGTACCATCGATCATATAGCCAAAAATCCAGCCAATCCCAGCAGTTCCTTCAGGATCAAGACAATGGCTGTAAAGTCCCTTTTTGCAGTTCGAACATCGTCCACATGAGCTTACGCAGGAAAGGATCACTTCATCGCCAACAGCTAAGTTCGTAACGCCAGATCCTACTTCGGTAACTATGCCAACTCCCTCATGGCCGAGAATACGCCCGATCTCTACTTCGGGCACATCGCCCTTGAGGATGTGTAAATCAGTTCCACAGATTGTCGTTGCTTTCATTTTAACTATTACATCGGTTGACACTTCAATCTTTGGGTTAGGAACGTCCAACCAGCTCATCTTGGTAGGTCCCTGATAGACGAGAGCTTTCATGTAGCACCTCCTAATGCACAGCGGCTAAGTAATCCGCCAAGCCGAGGCTAGTTCTATTGTTCACTTAATGCAATGGAAGGACGATGTTACTAGGCTGCTACCTCTTTAAAGTGCTGCACTAGCGAGCACAACTGAAATGATAACTCCCTGGTGCCTCAGCTACTATGGTCAGTCAAACGCCGAGGTCAAAATTTATTAATATCAAGCAATTTAAATCTAAATCCACCGAAGGACTCCCTCAAAGCCGACTCCCGGCTTCAAATCCGTAGCTGCTAATCGGTTTAAACGAATGGCTCGTCGGTTGAATCAATTCTGACCCAAGCAAGGGCGAGAGAGATCAGGGACCCTGTTTCCTTTGTGTATTATTGCCACATCGGGGTTATCGAAGCGCACATCGGGGTTGGTGCCTGAACCCCAGATTGTAATGTCCTATCCGGTGGCTTGCTGAACTGCAGGCAGGTTGGAAAGTAGAAAAATAAATTGCTGCGCCCAAGGCCACCGTTTGGGCCCCGAAGAATAAGTCTTCACGAGATATGTATCTTTCAAATCGACTACTGCAACAGGAGCGTCGAGCTAGAGGGCAAAAGTAAATCCAGCGCGAGTAAATATCGAAAGCCAACGATAGGCGTAAACTCCTGCCCACCATAGCTTTGATGCATCAGTTATCCCAAAGGGAAAGGCAGCTTGCTCCCCTCTGGCGTGACCACCTTATCTGATTTGCCGTAACCAATTACTGTAAACCAAATTGCGGATAGTGACTACTTCAAGGACTCGTTTCGCATTTGATTCTGAAGTAATGGCTCTTCACTGAGTTCGTCAGGTAATTAACGGTATAACTTGCGGCTTTCGTATAATTCTTCAAATTGCGTGGCTGCGATTCTCGCCAACAGTAAGTTTTTTGAGGCCATGGGATCGAGGATCCACAGGACTCGGAGCGTTGCCTCAAATGCAGTTCCTGCGGGAACCATGGAAGAACATGGCAACGGTTGACCACCCTTAAAGGTAAGCAGACGAACGGATCCTTCGTATGACATCACTGCGTGAGTAATCACGGCATCAACAATTCGGGCACCTCCGACAAGGATCTCTTGCCGAGGGTTTAGGCCATTTCCGGGATAATGCTCACCCAATAGCTTTGCGAACTGACCGTTGACTGGATATGTTTTTGGAGCGATATGTGGTACAAGCGCGCCCCACATTATTGACGCTCGTCTCACTCGAATTCGGAGTCTCCTGGTCGTTATCCGGAGACGATAGCTAGTAGCGTTATTAATGTAAATAAGTTAGGAGCCGCTCAGACAGGCAATGCAGCCTTTGAACAGGTAATTCGCCTTACACAATAGCTCCCATTCCGTTGTCGACTTTTCCCTGCTTAAATGTAGGTAGAACAAAAAAACCAATACTGATGGAAACGATACTATTATGCGCGCACTCGACCCTGAAGGTACAAATGTTATCTGGGTTTCAATCGAATCTCTTCTACCAACTCGGGAGAATACCCGTCCACTTGGCTGCCATAGGCAGCGCAAGTCAGATCGG
>JAJZLS010000070.1 GCA_021803345.1 Actinomycetes bacterium | reverse complement strand
AGTTGTGGTCAAGATAATTGCGTCTGCCATTACTATCGGTTCCGGTGGTTCAGGCGGTAGGGAAGGTCCAACTGCGCAGATCAGCGCAGGATTTGGCTCCCTCCTTGCCAGGATACTTGACCTTTCTCCTGAAGACGGGAGAATAGCCGTTTCAGTTGGAATCGGTTCCGGAATTGGGGCGATCTTCAGCGCCCCCCTCGGAGGAGCTGTCCTGGCCGCAGATATTGTTTACAGAGAGGACTTCGCCTTTGAGGCCCTGTTACCGGGAACTCTGGCATCGATAATTGCTTTTGCGATCTTCGGAGCATTCTACGGATACGAGCCCCTATTTCACATACCGGGAAATGTCAGCTTTAGCCAACCTATACAACTGCTGTGGTTTGCAATATTGGGACTCGTTGCTGGAGGAATGGGCCTTCTTTACTCCAAATCATTTTATGGAGTTGTCGATCTCAGCAGGAAGCTGCCATTCACTAAAAAACTCCGACCTGCAGTCGGTGCTCTGCTGACAGGCCTGATCGCGCTATGGCTACCCGAAGTTTTAGGCACTGGTTACGGTTGGGTGCAAAAGGGTCTTTCATCTGAGCTTGCGCACCTTCCCCTTTACATAATTCTCTTGCTACCGTTTGCAAGAATTGCTGCCACCTCTTTTTCAATTGGCTCAGGTGGTTCCGGAGGCGTATTTGGACCTGGAATGGTAATCGGCTCCTTCACCGGTTTGGCCATGTGGGACGTTCTCAAATCCTGGGCACCTGGTGTAGGACATAGCCCTGTGGCATTCATAGTGGTAGGAATGATGGCAGTTTTCGGAAGCATATCACGTGCTCCAATTGCTGTGATGCTAATGGTAGCGGAGATGACCGGTAATATCTCGCTTTTAGCTCCAGCAATGGCAGCAGTAGCCATTGCCTGGTTCATCGCCAGCAGGTCTGACGATAGCATTTACAGATCACAGCTACGATCAAAGGCTGACTCTCCGGCAAGACAGTTGAGCTTTGGACTTCCCTTGCTAACCTCACTTAAAGTAGCTGACGTGTTCAATCCCCCGGCACTTACCCTGAAGAGCGGAGAGGACGCCAGGCAAGCTCTGCAGTCACTTGAAAAAAGTTCGCTTCCTGGTGCTCCGGTGATAGATTCAGAAGGCAAGCTGCTTGGCGTAGTGAGACATGAACGACTGGTAGAAGTAATTGAAGCCAACCCTGAAGCCACGGTTTCAGACGCAATCGATCCGTCGCATACCTCTCTGCCCATTACCTCCAAACTGGATGAAAGTTTGGAGCTTCTCCTACAATCTGCCACCACTTGGGTGCCGGTGGTAAATGCAGACACCAAGCTGCTTGGGATACTTTCATTCAGTGATTTGGTGCGGGGTTACAATAAGGTACTTGACTCTAAGGCAGGTTATGTGTATGACATAACTCCACGAGCATATGCTATGGAACAACGAGTTCAACCTGGATCGCCAGTAGCCGGGAAGAAACTACGTGATGCCGGTCTTCCAAGTGGATGCGTGGTTATCTGGGTCCAGCACCTGGGAATGAGATCGTTTGCTACCGGATCAACGGAAATCTATGAAGGCGACCTAATGAATGTGATCATATCAGCAAATCAGGCTGAGGAATTCCACAGAATTCTTGGCGGCAATAATCAACCCACCTGAACGACCTGCCTCGCACGAGCTGCCTGCCTCTAAATAAGTTGCGAAACATCGTAGGTGAGGTACCCATAGGTACCCAAGACTTTATTTATAAATAACCAGTTCGCAGAACTATTATCAAAATGTTTTAGGAGATAATCCTGGGTTTTTCATAAACGTGCGAAAGTCCGCGTTTTCAGCTGCCCAAATCTCAACTGCCGGCAGGTGGAATAATAAACTGATTCGATAACGCAAGTTATAGCTTGACCCCAAATACCTGTTGATAAATATCAGAGCCAAATACGGTTGAAAGCGGCTCACCGTCAACCAGCTTGAAAGGCCGGGTTCCATCTTCATTTCTTTCGGCTCGTAGAAAAACTGCGTCAGACCTGTTATTGCGCTTAAATGACGACGCTAGATCGTAAAAGTGCGTAACAAAAAATATTTTTATACAGTCTTCTCGCATTGCCTTCACAATCTGCCTGGCAATCTCCGAACCCTCTTTTTCATTTGTGGACGAAAAGGACTCATTTAGTAAGAGCATGGAATTGGAAGAGATATTATCCACAATTACTTTCATCCTCGCCAGTTCCTCTTCCAATTTCCCGCTTTTCATTTCGGAATCCTCTTCCCTCTTGAAATGAGTGAAAATGGATTCCACTATGTCAGCGTTATACGAAACTGCCGGCACGAACATTCCAGCTTGCATCATTATTTGCGCTAAGCCGACACTGCGCAAGAAGGTGGATTTACCACCCCGGTTAGCCCCAGTTATTACAATCAATCCCCTGGAGTCAGCTATGACATCGTTACCGACACATTTGGCTTTAAGCCGAAGTGACAGCGAGGCATCATACAACCCCTCAACTCTAAAAGTTCCCGCTCCTATCGGTTTTGGATCCGGAAAACAAACGGGTTCGCCTTTTTCAGTCAATTCACGGTAGAGGTTTGTACAACCGAGATAGAAACTTAGCTCAAAGCGTAGATTTTCAAAATAACTGAGAATATGGTCAGCCGACTTAGCCACCGCATTTGCTGCTGCATTTATGCCCCTGCCCCTGAGTTCTTCCAGAGCTTTGAACCCGGCTTCATCTCGATCCGGTATCACTATGGTATTTACCGAATGCCTATGGGGAAAGATCTTTTTAATTCGAGATGGTTTATCGATCTGATGTTTGTGAAGTCTGTAGTCCCGGCCCTTATTGCCTTCGCCAAGCGCAGCTGAGATCAATACACCGTCGCTAAACCTAAGTTGCCGCAGATGCTGATTAATAGTATCCAGATACTGCTGCGTAAGCTCCTTCATAATTTGAGAGTAAAAATATGCGAAACCTTGCGAATTAAACTTTGAACTATTGGTGTTTGCAAACTTATACAGTTGAATCAATCTATCCGACAAAAATTTCAGCTGCTGAAGGGCCCTGTGCAGGGTAATTTCAGGATTTTGCTTACTAAAATATCCAATTCCGAGGAAACTGACCTTACTGACTCCCTGCAAAGTCTCACGGACACTCTGATATAACTCCCGAATCGTATCTTCGTGAGCCAGCACCTCCTTGAGAATCTCCTGGCGATATTTGATCTGAGCCGGAGACTTCAAGGACTGCATCAATACTTTCTTGACCGTCTCCAAGGTGTAGTCATCGCCCCGTGACATTATCGACAAGATCTGGCCAAACTCCAGGTCTTGGACCAAATCATCGAAATTTACCGGGGGCGGTGCACTACGGTCAAAGTCTCCGTTCTGAAAGAGAAGATTAGCTTTCATTAGACTTGGCTCCTCTCAACCTCCGGTAAGTGAGACCATACTTTTCAGCAATTGCAAGAGCATAAGCCAGTCCGTTGGCATCCTGTACCACAATTGAATAGGTGCGCTTTGTTGGATCATCTGGCTCCACTGTTGACATCAGGCTTAGGGTGGCATCCCCAATAGAGGCCAACTCGTCTACAAAGGTAACACATATACATATCGCGCCTAGGTTAATTATCTGGCTGAGCACCGCATGACCAAGTAACTTCGAATCCTCCAGTGTGGTGTCACCAAAGCTTTCATTCATGATTATCAGACTGCGCCCAGTTGCCTGGTCAAGTATCTTGTGAATACGTACCAGTTCATCCTCCAACTTCCCCCGTAGATCATCAAGATTCTCCTCCCGCTCGAAATGAGTGAAGATCTGGTCAAATAAGGGAAGGGTTGCCTTTCTTGCTGGGACCGGACATCCTAATTTGCTTAGATAACTGAGCTGGCCAAACGCCCTGGCAAAGGTGGTCTTCCCACCCGAATTTGGCCCGGTAATCACCGCTACTTGCTTGGGAGGCTCAAGCACCAGATCATTAGGTACCACAGATTTCCCATCGCCAACCACTTTTTGAGCCAACGCTATATCGAATAGCCCTCGAACTTCTACACACTTCATGTCTTTAAGAAGTTCGGGAAATGAAAATCTGACAGCAGTCCGGTCTAGCTTGGATATGTAACCAAGGTAAGAAATGTAAAACTGAAGCTCTCTTTCCACACTCACTACTGTTGGATCTGCGTAATTAATATTTGATGCCACAAAGCTTTGAATTTCGTCAAACAGCAGTGGCTGCATATTGACCACAATCTCGAGGATCTTTTCCTCGACAGGATTCATATCAGGCCAATTTGGGAAGTTGACAGTATATTCGTTGACCGAGCCATGTCTAAAACGCTCAAACGTCTCCTCGACCTCAGCACCATAGTCAGTTTCGCCGCGATGAGGAGTTACAACTATCCGATTAGCACTTATGAATAAGTTGTACCTAATAGCCGATATCTGTTCCTTTAATGAATGCGAACTCCGGGAAAGTGTTTGAAAGTATTCCGAATGAAGATAATCGTTGAGAAACGATACAAATTTGTTTAGGCCGCTGGAACGTATATTTAGACCTTGTGATTTTTGTACAAGTTCAGTGACAGTTGTACAGTAACCCTCCGCCGCATCCAACATCCATCTATGACGCTGCCTTAGATTATGAAGCTTCTGCGATCTTTCAATCCTGGCCCGCATTCTTTGAAGCCCTACTGAAAAGTCGTTGAACGCAGCAAGAATGTCGTTATTCATTAGGTCAGCGAATACCTGATGGCGGAACTTTATCGAACTGAGATCCTGCAAAGGGTGATAGTAAAACTCATTTAGCTCATAGAAGCCAAATCCGCCAATGATATCTGCAGTGACTTGATCCAGATTTAGATCATGAAAATATTCCGGCATATCCGAAGAGGTAGCTGACTCTGATTCAGAGTAGCTGGAGTCACTTGGATAAAGAATGCTTAGAACCGGCTTATTCACCTGAGACACCTCCCAGAGGTTATGTCTGAGTTGATTACGGATAATATATCTTCGCTAAATCTGCAGTAACAAAAAGCACGGCACGAAACCAAAAGTATGGATTTTGGGAAAACGACATTTGAACGTCCCGGCATTGATACACCTTCATCCTCGCCAGGAGCCATTAGGCACTATCACCAGTTGTGGCGAGCTCCATCGCCATTAACCATACTACTTTAGCCTCAATGCTAGCTGCAGCAACCCCAATTGATATCGTTTACCCAGGAGCCAATGGCTGGCAGATAAAGTACAAGCTTTGCACTTTGACTCTTAACCACCCCAATCGGGCAAAGCCAAAGCAGACTGCGAACTCGATGATGTCATAAAGACAATTAAAGGAAAGATTGGCGACTCTCGACAAACCAATTTCTCTGCTAAAAATAGTCGCTTTCGCTACAGCAACATTAAATTGCAAATTATTCTATAGTTTCAGTGTGCTATGGCGAAACAAAGGAAACTCCGACTTCAATAGAGATATTCGCTGGATAGCCTTAGGTTTTATCGCTGTAGCTGAGGTTTTAACACTAAGTGTCTGGTTCAGTGCATCGGTCGTATCCAGTTCATTTCAGCAACTTTGGCATCTGAATACCATCGAAGTAGCGATGCTAACTGCGGCTGTCCAAATTGGGTTCGTTATTGGAGCGCTTGGTAGTTCATTCACAGGCTTGGCCGACCGTTTCAACCCACGAGTGGTATTCGCCATATCTGCAGCAACAGGTGCGCTGGTCAATGCACTATTCGTCTTTAGCAATTCCTTTGGGCTGGGAATATTGCTTCGACTGTTAGTGGGGATCACAATGGTCGGAGTTTATCCAGTTGCCATAAAGCTAGTGACACAATGGTCGCCCCTTGGTCGAGGCGCGGCAATAGGCAGAGCGCCGGGATAAACCGGCATGTAGAAAGGAATGAAAGAGTCCAACATCGAAGGAGTAGCGATCCACGGTGGCCCCGTGTCATGCATCGGCGTCCGCAAGGGCGAAGGTGAAGCGTTGACAGGG
>JAJZLS010000068.1 GCA_021803345.1 Actinomycetes bacterium | reverse complement strand
TCAAGTGATTGACTTGTGTCAACCCCCTGGTGTTCAACATCTCCACTTGGGATTTACCAATCTAATACTGAAGCCGAACAGTGCTGCCATTTGGAGAAAGAAAAATTGAGAAAAGATTGGAAAAATCCAAAAACCAACCTCAAAGTGGATTTACGCCTGACTGCAAAGCTTCAGACTTGCTGTCTTCAGGGGAGAAACTTGGCAGTACTACAGTAAAACGAGAACCTCTACCTACGACTGAATCAACGCTGACACTTCCCCCATGGGCCCGCACCACCGAATCCACAACCGAGAGTCCTAACCCAAAACCACCGTTGTGATAACCACGATTGTCGTCAACCCGGTAAAACCGCTCGAAGAGATGAACTACCGCGTCTTCTTTGATTCCGGGTCCATAGTCCTCAACTTCAATAACAACCACCTCGGGACCAATTTCACTAAATTCATCCGATATCCCCAACCTGACAATAATCCCGCTGTCTATTGGGGTATGGAACAGAGCGTTATTGATCAAATTACTGATAACTTGCCGCAAACTCTGCTCATCTCCAGCCACCAGCAGTGGTTGCACCCAGCTTCCATCATCATTTCCATGAAGTGTCTGCAAGCGGATATCTCTGCTTGGTTGTATAACCCTTGCATCCTGGACCCCATCGGCAACCAGCGCCAGCACATCAACCCGTTCGAAACGCAATGGCTTCCTCTGATCAAGACTGGCTAAAAGCAGCAACTCTTCAACAAGCCCCGACATTCTTTGGGATTCCTGCTGAATTCGCCTTGATGCACCCTTCACCAGCTCCATATCTGAATCTATCCCGCTTTGCAACAGTTCAGAATAGCCAAGTATCGAAGTGAGAGGGGTTCTAAGCTCGTGCCCTGCATTTGAAACAAATCTGCGCAGCTGATCCTGGGAGTCCTTCGAAAGCCTCTCACTCTCCTGAACCTGAATAAAGGCCGACTGGATCCGTTCCAACATTTGGTTGAAAGCCATGGCCAGCTTATTTATCTCCTCGGAAGAAGTGGCGGTATCGATCCGGCGAGAGAGATCACCCCTTGCTATTGCATCAGCAGCATCCTCCATCTCAGAAAGCGGGCGCATTCCCAGCCACACCGCTAAATAAGTCAACACCACCAGCGCTAAAACTACGATACCCCCAACGACTGCATCCAGAAACCCGAGATGGGAAATAGTCGAGTCCACCTCATCCAGCGAAACTGCTACAAGGACGTACCCGGAACCATTAGCCAGAGGTCGCAACTTAGCCTGAAATGGAGAACTGTCATTTCCGGTCCCTGGAAGTCTAAAATACTGCTTGCCTGATGACAATGCCTGCGCTTTGCCAAGCGAAGGTATGACGGGTTCTCTGATGGATCCAAGCTGGTTATAACGTACAAATTCCTGATTACCGCTCGGACCGTATACAACTATTAAAACCGGTGAAGGGGCCTGAATCCTGGACGGGTTAGGCTGGCGGAACCTGGTGGGGCCGGCAAAACCAAGTCTGTCCGCTTGCGCAATGCGAGACGTGGTGCGAAGTGCACTGTTTATCTGATTGTCAACCCGTTTTGCCAGGTAAGAATGGAGCTGGACTATACCTACAACATCAGATACTCCGAGTCCCACTATTACAAGAATCGATACCGCCAGGACAACTCTGCCTTTTATCGAGGAATAGAACGAAGGAAGAGCTGCTAAAAATCTCCGCCAACCGAAACCATTGGTGACCACATGCAAACTCCTCTTTTACTTTGGTAACCTTAGGCAGTAGCCCACACCTCTAATGGTATGGATGAGCTGAGGTTCGGTAAAATCAATCTTTCTGCGTAAAAAGCTTACGTATGATTCAACCACTCCGTCACTCCCGTCAAAATCATACCCCCACACCTTTGAAAGGATCTGAGCCTTGCTCAGCACCACATTACAATTCTCAAGTAAATACGCTAACAGGTTGAACTCCGTGGGGGTAAGGTCAATTTCTGCAGATCCTCTGGTAACTTGATGCATCGACCGGTCCAGTACCAGATCTCCAAATTGCAATGTTGTACTGACACTCATTGATGAAGAACTTCTGTACCTTCTAAGAACCGCCTTGACTCTTTCGGCTAACTCCTCCAGCGAAAATGGCTTCGTAATGTAGTCATCTGCCCCCAGCGACAAACCTGTTATCTTGTCCTGAGTGTCAGTCTTAGCCGTAAGGAAAAGAACGGGAACGTCCCTTCCGGATTTCCTGAGCCGCTCTATGACCTGGAATCCGTCCATGTCGGGCATCATAAGATCCAGAATTACCAAACTGTAGCTGCTGGTAGTCGCGCGATAAAGTGCATCTTCACCACTCGAAGCTGACTCAACCTGGTACCCAATTAGTGAAAGCCCCTGCGAAATAAGTTCAGTTATCGCGGGATTATCATCAACCGCCAAAATCAATTCTTTATCAGTGATAACGCTCACCTGGCATCCTTAATTATTGTTGGCAATGATATCGGAACTCACTTCAGCTTTAAAACTTCAGGTTAACTGATCTTTCTGTGTTGATCCTGGGAAACCGCTTGAAATTATCGAAACCTTAAAAGATTCAAAGCTTGACACCGGATAACTTTGCCCGATCACTTAACAACTTGATCGCCTGTTTGTTATCAATTATGAACCGCCAGGGAAGATCTGCTGCTTTCGATATGCCAACCCTTTCCGTTGAATTTGGAAGCGTAAAAGTTCCAAACTCAAACCCAAGGTCAACAATCCTAAATCGATCCGAGTCCAGCAAATCCAGGCCATCGTCATCGAGGCCCACGTCTAAAAACCTGCCAACCCGACCCGGTCCGCTGACGATAAATGGAAGCAATCCCTCCCCTCCATCTCTAAGGTCGCCCTCAAAAGCAATTCCTCCCCTTATGAGAACCGCTCCTCCTGTGCCAATCCGCTCAGTAACGATATTGATACAGCAATGGATCCCATAACTCAGATAGACATAAAGAGTCCCTGGCTGGCAAAACATAGACCGATTTCTCTTCGAGATTCCTCTGTATGCGTGCGAAGCCTGATCATCAAAGCCGCCATAGGCTTCAACCTCGGTGATAACCAAAGATTTAGCCTGATTTATGATCACTAAACCAAGCAGCTTCGGCGCTACTAAAAGCGCATGATCCTGAAAATATTCACGGTCCAACTTTTTACAAGTCATGTAATCCCCACAAGCCAACCCGTAGCACAACGCTGAACCTCTGTAAGACTTCTATATTGAGCCACAACCAGGGTTCCTCAACAAAAATTTAACATAGCTGGCGTGCAATTAGTTGTTCGGCTGGCCGAATCCGTATATAGGACTACCGTTCTGCTCAAGTGAATGCGATATCAAAAATGGACCATTGAGCGTCACGCCAAGATATCCCCCTGGACCAGGACCGGAGTCACCCTCAATGGTTACAAGTGACCCGTCGGGCCAAGTTTGAGCAACAATTCCCATGTGAACGGAGGTGGAAGCAGAGCCCGGACCTGTACCGTAAAACACAAAGTCCCCCTCAGCTGGCAATTGGCTAGGCGGCAGAATCTGCTGGTTATGGGCAACCCAGTCGTACAATGCACCTGTAAAACCGTAACTGGGAGTCGGAACGCCTGAATGGCTCCATATCCAACTGGCAAACAGGGCACACCATTCCTCACATGGCCCATACGGATTGCAAAAACTTCCAGGAGAACTGGCGGGAGCTACTTGGGATTCAGCAGTGAGGATTATCTGCTGAGACCACCGGGTCACCCCCTCATTGGCAGTTGGAGTGATCTGATAATTGAACGAATCAGGCGATAGTAAGTAGTAGCCGGGTCCGCTTTGGCTTCCAGTGATTGCCGATATTGGAATATTGGGAAGTTTTCCGCCAAGCGAGCCATAGAACGGGGCGTCACCGAAGGTGAAAATCCCACCGTCCGCTCCAACCAGCCAGTACCCCTTGCCATCCGCAGTTGCAGCCATTCCGACAACTGAGGCATTGATTGGCTTACCACCCATTGAACCGTAAAAGGCGGCGTCACCGAAGGTGAAAATCCCACCGTCCGCTCCAACCAGCCAGTACCCCTTGCCGTCCGGAGTGGATGCCATCCCCACTATTGCACCAGCCAGATATTTCCCACCCATTGAACCGTAAAAGGCGGCGTCACCGAAGGTGAAAATCCCACCGTCCGCTCCAACCAGCCAGTACCCCTTGCCGTCCGGAGTGGATGCAATGCCAACAATGGGACCATTTAAGTTAAGGTTGGCAGTAGACCCATACGACTGAGCATCCCCAAAAGGATACACACTTCCGTCCGAACCAACCAGCCAGTACCCCTTGCCATCCGGAGTGGCGGCCATTGCTATTATTGGGGCCTTCTGGCTCGGGTCGGAGAGAGATCCCAGATCAGGGGCATCACCGTAGTCAAACACCTGGCCAGTTGCTCCAACCAGCCAGTATCCCTTGCCATCCGGAGTGGCAGCCATTGCGACAATTACTGAGTTTGGAACAACCGGCTGTGAAGGCGCATAGATTGGCGCATTACCAAATCCAATTACTGGTGGATTGCTGTAGCTGGCCAATCCCGAGTTAATCCCCTGCAGTGAACCTGATGCCGGCAATGCCATAGCCCAGGCGGCAATTACCAACACAAATGCCGCAAATATCTTCCGGCTGGCGAGGCGGTTGAGTTTGTTCATCTCCAACTTTCGATGTGAAGTCTGGCCTTAATCTGTACACCAACCATAGACCCAGAATCTCCACCACACAACAAAAGGCGGTCGATTTGCATCAGAAAGCTGGAATTAAAATAAACCTAAAGACTGAAGGCGCAGAGAATCACGGCTAAGCAGGGAGTGAAAGCTTGAAAGCTGCAATTTAACCGCCTCAATTCCCGAACCACCGAGACTTCTTCGCCTCTGAACAGAAACACCCGGCAACAAAAGCTCGGCTGCTTCCGCCCCCAGCTGTGGATGGGCCTCGACCAATTCCCCCAGGTCAACATGACGCTCAATTGAATCCCTTACCAGTCCGCCGATTATCGCATGGGCACTCCTGAACGGAACTCCTTTTGATACCAGCCATTCCGCCAGATCTATGGCGCAGAGAAACTGCGAATCTGCCGCCTTCCGCATTCTTGAAAAGTCGAATCCGGCACTGGATAGCATTCCTGAAAGTGCAGAAATTCCCAGCGAAACCTGGTTAAGGGCATCAAAAAGAGGCTCTTTGTCTTCCTGGAGATCTCTATTGTACGACAGTGGTAAACCTTTCAGGGTCGCCAGAAATCCGGTCAAAGAACCAATTACACGACCTGCTTTACCTCTGGCGAGCTCGGCGATGTCAGGGTTCTTTTTCTGTGGCAGCATTGAGGATCCGGTGGAGTATGCGTCATCCAAACGGAGATAACCAAACTCTTCGCTGGACCAAAGCACCAATTCCTCACCGATCCGGGACAAGTGAACCCCAAGCAGTGCCAGATCAAACAGGGATTCAGCAACAAAATCCCGGTCTGAAACCGCGTCAAGGGAGTTTTCAAACCTCTTTGAGAACCCCAGTTCTGCGGCAACAAAATCAGGATCCAATGGAAGGGACGAACCGCCTAGAGCCCCAGCCCCCAAAGGAGAGACATCAAGTCGGGAAATAGTCTCAATGATCCGGTCGAAATCCCTGGACAAAGCCCAGCCGTGTGAAAGAAAATAATGCGAAAGCAGGATTGGTTGGGCCTTCTGCAGGTGGGTATACCCCGGAAGGTAGACATCCTCTGCCGACTCAGCCAAACCAAGAAGCAGCCTTTGGAAATCGAGGATCCTGCTGGCCACGTTGCCCATTTCACGCTTTGTAAATAACCTTAGATCGGTTGCCACCTGGTCATTGCGGCTTCTCCCAGTATGCAGCTTTGCTCCGGTGTCGCCAGCAAGCTCGGTCACCCTGCGCTCAATTGCTGTATGAATATCTTCATCTGAGTTTTCAAAAATGAAGGTTCCCGAATCCAACTCAGCCTGAACCTTTTCAAGAGTGGCAAGCAAGATCTCTGCCTCCTCTTCTGAAATGATCCCGGACCTTAATAAACCCTTGACGTGCGCCTTTGAGCCAGCCAAATCGTCTATCGCCAACTTCTTATCAAAACTCAACGACTGGGTATATAGCAGAAGCTCTGATGAGGGAGTCGCTCCGAACCTTCCATGCCACAGTGTCATTTACGTTACCTCTAAAACTTCCCAAGGGAGCACTTCATCATCCCTCAATTGCTACAAACACGGTTCGAAAGTCTAGCGAACCTATTGCGACCCTAGCTGCTTTCTCGACCATGTTTGAACACCCAAACCCCATAACCTAACAAATCCTTCAGCATCTTCATGCCTAAATGCGTCGGCCGCGTCATAAGTCGCAAGCTCGTAATCGTAGAGGCCAACTGGCGAACGACGCCCTTCAACCATCACCCTCCCTGGCTCAAGCGACAACCGAACCTCCCCCGTGACAAACTTCTGACTCTCAGTCATAAACGCGTCAAGTGATTGCTTTAGAGGGGAATACCACAGGCCGTCATAAACCAACTCAGTCCATCTGGGACTAAGCCGCAGCTTTTCATGAGCAAGATCGCGTTCCAGTGTCAGATCCTCCAAATCAGCATGGGCCATAATCAGGGCAAGCGCCGCTGGAGCTTCGTACACTTCACGGGATTTAATTCCCACCCTGCGATTTTCCACCATGTCGATTCTTCCAAATCCGTAGGAACCCACCTTTTGGGTAAGTTTCGAAATCAGAGGAACCAGATCCATCCTCTCACCGTCAATTGCCGTGGGCACACCTGATTCAAATGAAATGATAACTGTGGACGGTTCTGTGGCGGAGAGCACCGTGGTCTGATAAATACCTGTTGGCGGCTTTACCCACGGGTCCTCCATCTCGCCGGCCTCAATCGCCCTGCCCCACAGGTTCTGGTCAATCGAATACAGCTTCTCCTTTGTGGCCATGATCGGGATGCTGTGTCTGGCTGCGTAGTCGATTGAATCCGCTCTCGACAACCCCCAGGTCCTCACTGGAGCAAGAATCTCAATATCCGGTCTCAAAGCCCTCAAGGATACCTCGAACCTCACCTGGTCGTTACCCTTTCCGGTGCAGCCGTGAGCCACGATTTGCGCCCCGTATTTTTTGGTGGCAGCAATCAGGTGCTTGGCAATCACCGGTCGAGAAAGTGAAGATACCAGAGGATATTTATTCTCGTACATTGCATTGGCAAAGATGGCAGGAACGATAAAGTCACTGGCAAACTCGTCCTTGGCGTCCACCACCTCGGCTTCAACGGCACCCGCCGCCAAAGCACGGTTTCTGATTACATCAAAATCCTCATCTTGTCCCACATCCACTGCCAAGGCAATGACCTCAAGGTCATGCACTTCTGAAATCCACTTGACCGCCACCGAAGTGTCAAGTCCACCTGAATAGGCGAGAACAACTCTTCCCTTTGACATACCAATACTCCATTTGAACTGAGTGTAGATTACTACTTACTGATTTGGCGAGATCCGATCGGGCTTCGAATTAGAGTCTAAAGCCCGGCCAGGCGACTAAGTTTATCGGCGACTAACTGTCCTCCAACTTTCTCGCTGGCAATAACCATTACCGTATCATCCCCTCCAACCGTGCCAATGATCTCGCTCATCTGAGAACGGTCGAGAGCGGAAGCCACAACATGTGCACATCCCGGGGGTGTGCGAAGCAGCACAATAACCGAAGAAAAAGTTATTTCCACAACCCAGTCTGACATGACCCGCTTTAGGTGGTCCTCAGGAACCGACTGATCTTTGGGTAGCTCCGGAACCGCGTAAACGCTCTCACCTCCGGAAACCCGGACCTTGATCGCACCGAGTTCCTCGAGATCCCGAGATACCGTAGCCTGGGTGGCAACTATTCCCTCCGCTCCGAGCAACTCGACCAACTGAGCCTGTGAAGTTACCAGATTGTTTTCAAGAATCTTACCTATACGGTGCTGTCTCTGATTCTTGGCCATCTTTAGCTCCTCTACCTCACACCGCTCATGAACTGAAACAGCCCACGCATGGCCTTCATCCGGTTCCTTGCCTGTTCCCAAACCACCGAAGCTGGCGACTCTAAAACCTCCCGCGAAATCTCTTCCCCTTCGTGAGCCGGAAGACAGTGCATGACAATTGCCTGGCTGCTAGCCTTCGCCATAAGGGAGCTGTCGACACAATATCCCTGAAAGTCGCGCAGCCTCTGGTTACGTTCCTCTTCTTTACCCATAGAAGTCCAGACATCGGTGTAAACAACATCGGCTCCGAAAACAGCCTGGTAAGGATCCTCAACAAAGCTGATCTCTCCAAAACCAGCCAGTTCGTCGCGCTCATCCTGTGGGAACCAGTAGCCGTTGGGCGATGCCACTGATACCTTGAGCCCTGCCATCAATGCCCCAATGGCCAAAGAGTGGGTTACGTTATTACTGTCCCCAACGTATGCCACCTTGACATCCGGGCTAAAACCCACATGAGACCGAATAGTCAATAGGTCGGCAATAGCCTGACATGGATGTGATGAATCTGAGAGAAGATTTATGATCTGAGCCCCTGCTCCTAAATCATCTACAGCCCGAGCCATTCTCACCAGTACTGAATGATCAAACACCCGCGCACCAATGAAGGAATGATAACAGGCTAAAGTGCGGGCTACATCTTCCGCCGATTCCCTCTTGTCAATGCCGACTTCGCCGGCGGCGATAGAAACCGGGTGTCCGCCAAGTTGAACCACTGCAGCTTCACAGGAATTTCTAGTTCTGAGGGAAGCCTTTTCAAAAACCAGTCCAACAGATTGGTTGGTAAGCACCCTATCCGGGTTCTCAATCTCAGACAGGTCTAGCACAGTGAGCAATTCATCTTTAGAAAGATCATCTACTTCCAAGAAATGTCTCATTCCACCTCACTAATCGCCTGCAGAATTAATTGACAGGCGCTCTCAAGCTCCGGTAGTGAAATAATTAGAGGAGGTGCCAGTCGAATGACTTTCTCCCCAATTGGGTTGACTATCACTCCGAGTTCCATTGCACGCAATGCCACCTTTTTAGCTGATGGACTTTTCAAATTTATCCCCCGCAATAGACCGGAGCCTGAAATTGAATCGATATCGGCATTGCCTTCATACATTTTGAGCATTGCTTCCCCCAGTTCTTGCGACCGGGCAGGGGCGTCGATTTCTATCAATTTCCGGATGGTCGCCAAAGCAGCAGAAGCTGCCAGCGGCTGGCCTCCAAAGGTTGTGCCATGATCTCCGGGTGCAAAGGCTTCTGACAGCCCCTCCCGTGCCCAACAGGCGCTGATGGGCATCCCGGATCCGAGCGCTTTTGCCATGGTCACGATATCCGGCTCTATCGAATAATGTTGAAAACCAAACCACTTTCCAGTACGGGCAAACCCAGTCTGCACCTCGTCAATAATCAGTAGAAGGTCCCTGGATCTACACAACTGTTGAACTTCACCTAAATAGGTTTCATCCGGGTCAATCACCCCAGCCTCACCTTGAATCGGTTCAAGCATCACAGCCACCGTGGCCTCAGTCACAGCGGATTCAATAGCCGCAACGTCATTCCATGGGACATGAGAAAATCCCGGCAGCAGTGGTTCAAACGGAATCTGCTTTGAACGCTGACCCGTGGCGCTCAGAGCCCCCATGGTTCTACCGTGAAAGGACCCAAGTGCCGTGATGATATGGTGCTTCCCACTCTCAAGGCCGTATTTACGGGCCAATTTGATTGCTGCCTCATTTGCCTCCGCTCCGGAATTCGCAAAAAATACCCGGCCTGGACCCGATGAAAGCCGCTCCAACCTGATCAGACGATCTATCATCGCCGCCACCTTGGGACCAATTAGATTAGCAAAGATGTTGGAAACATGCATCAGCTCCTGGGCCTGCCAAGAGACTGCTTCGGCCACCGCAGGATTAGCATGACCCAACGATGCTACAGCTATCCCGGAGAGGAAATCGTAGTACCAACGTCCCGTTGAGTCGAGAACCTTTGCTCCCTCACCTTTTACCAGGCATATCGCAGCCGGCCCGTAGTTCGGCATCAATATGGTGTTTGAAAGCTCAAGAGGATCCACATCATCAAGGGAGTCCATAAATTCAAGCAAAGATTCGTTAGTCATCAATTAATCTCCCAGCCAGTCGGGGTGCCAGACTTGATCATCGTCCCTATCCCCTGATCAGTAAAAATCTCCACCAGTAAAGCATGGGGTTTAGTACCGTCCAAAATGTGAGCAGAATGTGCCCCCTTGCTTATAGCGTCAATGCAGGAAAGCGCCTTTGGTATCATTCCGCCCGACACGATCCCTTCCTCGATCAACTGCAAAAGCTCCTCTGAACCAACCTGACGGATAAGTGTCTTCGGGTCGTGAGCAACACTGCGAATTCCATCGATATTGGTGAGATAGACCAGCTTTTCTGCCTTAATTGCACCGGCAATCGCCCCGGCAACCGTGTCGGCATTGATGTTATAGGAATTGCCACTTTGATCAACACCTATTGTAGCAACCACTGGCACCAGACCCTGGGCTAACAGCTTCTCCAGAATCTCCGGATTGACCGCATCCACCTTGCCCACATATCCGTGCTCCTCCGAATGGGGAGAAGCCATTATTAGGCCAGCATCCGAACCAGATAGCCCGACCGCTACGGTGGCTAGCGAATTGATTGCGGTAACAATTTCAGGATTTACTTTGCCGACAAGTACCATCCTTGCGATCTCAAGCGTCTCGGCATCGGTAACCCTTAGCCCGTCGATGAACCTGGAACTTTTCCCCAATTTCTCAAGATAACTCCCAATCTGAGGTCCTCCGCCATGAACCACTATTGGCAGAATCCCCACCGAATGCATAAGCACGATATCCTGGGCAAACGACAGTAAACTTTGGTCCAGTTCACCGGTGGAGTCACCGATGGCATTGCCGCCATACTTCACCACCACCACCTTTTGAAAGAACCGCCTTATGTATGGAAGTACCTCAACCAAAAGTTGACTCTTCAGCCACACGTCACCGCCGGCTTCAATAGAACTGTGCACATTAGACATCTACGACGTCCTCATGTTTTCATCGATATAGCCAGGACTAAGGTCAGTTGTGATCACACTGGCACTTCCGGATCCAAGGCCCAAATCGCAAGTCACTTTCAGCTCCCGACCCGACATGTACTGTGCCAGGGCCTTCTCGTCAAACTGAACTGTCACTCCACCTGAAGCCACAGTTATTTCGCCATAGGTAACGGCTAATTTATCCATATCGAAATTAATTCCGCTACTACCAAGCTCAGATGCCAAGCGTCCCCAATAGGGATCAGAACCATAAAAAGAGCACTGCACCAGCCGGGACACAGCAACCTTGCGGGCGCCAAGATCCGCTTCCCGCTCATTGGCTGCTCGTTGGACCGTGACTGTTACACACTTTGTGGCACCTTCCGCGTCGAGTGCCATTTGCATCGCCAAAGATTTGCATGCTTCGGTCAAAAGAGTCTGAAACTCCTCAGGATCGACCCCGGCAGATTTTGAGGAGCTCAACGCAATGACGGTGTCATTGGTGGAAGTGCAACCATCGATTACAAGCCGATTGAATGAGTCCTGCACCGCAATCGCCAGCATCCTGGATAGATCGGCTGAATCAACAGCCGCATCAGTAGTGAGTACTGCCAGCATGGTAGCCATATTGGGAGCAAGCATTGCAGCGCCCTTAGCCATTCCTCCGATGCGGAAATTTGAACCCTGGATGGCCACCAGCTTTTCCCTTGTATCGGTAGTCATTATCGCACGGGCCGCTTTCAGCCCATCGTCTGCATCTGCACCAAGACTCTTTACTAACCGGGGAATTCCGGATTGCAGCTTCTCGGTGGGCATCGCAATACCTATCAACCCGGTGGAGCAGACAAGTACAGAACTTTCGGGAACTCCAAGACCTTCGCCGACCAGCCTGCACATCAGCTCGGCATCAGTAAGGCCCTTTTTCCCGGTGGCAGCGTTGGCATTACCGCTCGAGAGTACCACTGCAGAGATCATTTGATTTGACAGGCTCAAATTGCGGCGAGAAACCTGAACGGGTGCCGCAGCTGCAAGATTTTGAGTAAACGTGGCAGCTGCCACCGCCCGGTTTGAATCCTCCAACGCAACCAGCGACAAATCCAAACCACCGGATTCTTTTATTCCGGATGCATATCCAGCCGCCAGAAATCCTTCTGGGTACAAAACACTCATAAAATACCTTTCGAAATCAGGGATAAAGCCCAAACGATACAAGACCCTCTTGCTCATTTAAACCAAGCGCAATATTGGCACACTGGATCGCCTGGCCTGCTGCTCCTTTTACTAAATTGTCAAGCGCCGAAACCGTGATTATTCTTCTGGTGCGGTGGTCATAGGTCGCCCACACCATCGCATTATTTGACCCAAGCGTGGCCTTGATTGATGGCGGGTCCGGGGTGACGAAAACAAACGGCTCATCCCCATAGGCCTCTGTAAGCGCCGCAATCAACAACTCTGATCCAATCGCCTCCGGGTCAGCTGCAGCACTGAGAGAACCCTCGAACTTCTCGGACGGAGTGGAGTAAGTAGTCGCCAAAATACCCCTGTTGGTCGGAAGCAAATGAGGAGTGAACTGCACCTGACAGCCAAGGTTCTGCTCTATCTCAGGCGTATGGCGGTGATTTTTCAAACCATAGACTGAAAAGTCCTCATCAATCTCGCAAAAAAGCAGATTTTCCTTTAGAGACCTTCCCGCACCAGTAACACCACTTGCAGCATCAATTATTGTAGATCCTCTTATTATCAGGTCTTGGGTCACCAGGGGAAACAGCGGCAAGGTGGAACAGGTCACGTAACATCCAGCCGATGCTATCAACTTTGCCCCTTTGAGCTGATCCCGATTGATTTCCGGCAGACCATAGACAGCTTTAGACAGAAAATCTGATGCACTGTGAGTTGATCCGTACCATTTCGGATACAGGGATTCATCCTTAAGACGAAAATCTGCTGCCAGATCAACTATCAGGCCAACCTTTTGATACAGCCTGGGCACAACTGTCTGACTGATGCCATGCGGAAGCGCCAGAAAGACCACATCCACCTCAAGGTCTCCTGAAACTATGTCTTCGATCAGTATGTCGCTACTTATGAATTCAACCTCTCCACTGAAGGGGTACAGGGAAGGGAAAAGGCTCGATATCCTCTGTCCAGCGTGGCTGGTGGCACCAGCTGCAACCACATCAATATCGCCATGAGTTGCCAGTATGCGAAGAAGCTCCACCCCGCTATAGCCAGAGGCGCCTAAAACAACAGATTTCATATCCTAATCATACATGCTTGTGAATGATTATGCAGCCAATTCAGCTTCTCAGCTTCGCTTTGAATCTGGTTTCGATGATATTTATACATTTTTCCCTGATAACAGAGATATCTGAATCTGTAAGAGTCTTCTGCGGATTAGCCATCTTCACAGAAAACGCTAAAGATTTATGGCCGTCTGCGAGATTAGGTCCGCGGTACACATCAAACAATGCTGCCGATACCACTTCCTTTGACACCTGAGAGGTAAGAGCCTCTTCAATCTCCCACGAGCTGACCGAATCCGGCACCTCGAATGCCAAATCCACCTGGGCCTGCGGAAAGGGGGAAATCGGCTCCATATTCCTGGGGGGCGGCAGCATCTCGGTAAGAAGATCGAAGTTCAGCTCCAAATATCCAACCTCCTTGTCAGTAGCGAGTCCCGCTCTCTCAAGCACCATAGGATCAACTTGACCGACAACACCTACCAGCTTCTTATCCCAAACTAAATATCCACTGCGTGTAGGGTGAAGCCCTCCCCAGCACTCAACTGATGCTGATTGCCTAACCTGAGCCTTGGCGCTCTCAAGTTGAAAGTGATTTATCAGTTCAAATTTGCCGAGATGAAAGAAGTCCCTGATTTTTGAAAACACCGACATCGCTGAAGGTGCCCCATCGCACCCCAGCAGAAAGGCAACTCTTTCACTCTCTATGAGTTGATCCTCGAGCAACTGGAAAACTTTGCCGATCTCATAAAATCGCGCCTCCCGCTCACCCCGGTTTGCATTGAACCTCAAGGCCCGAATCAATCCCGGTAGAAGGGAACCGCGGAGAACCGACTCCTCCTTGGTCAGTGGATTATCAACCTCAATAAACGGACCTGGATTATTATAAAGCTCCTGTTCTCCAGGTGAAAGCAGGGTGGCTGACCAGGCTTCATAAAACCCCATTCCAATAGCCAGGGAGCCAAGCTGACGACGGAAACGCTGCTTAGGAGTAAGTTTTCCAGTCAGCTTGGAATAAGGCCTCACCTTTTCGATGTTCCTGTAACCGTAGTGCCTGGCGATCTCCTCAATGACATCCACTTCCCTCTCAACGTCCGGCCTATTGGTGGGAACCCGAAATTCAATCACATCACCTTCAACTTTGCTGGCATGGAAATCAAGTCCGACAAGCAAAGTTGAAATCTGCTGAACTGAAAGCGAGATCCCGAGAAGCTGATTCACCCTGGAAGCACGAACAGTTACCGAGGACGAAGAAGTTGACAACGGCTGGGATATATCGATTACTTCAAGGGGCTTCTGACCGAGCATTTCGGAGAATCGGGAAAGAACCGTCTCGATTATGGCAGGGTCAACGCCTCTTTCGAATCTGGCCGAAGCTTCGGAGCGAATCCCCAACCGCTTCGAAGTCCTGGCGATAGTCATTGGATCAAAATGCGCTACCTCAAGCAGAACCTCAGTAGTGGAGGCAGTGATCTCCGATTCCGCGCCACCCATGATCCCCGCCAAGCCAACCGCCCTGTCGCTTCCATCCGCAATTACCAAATCTGTTGACTCTCTGCCCCTCGCATCGGGCAAACCCAGGACGCGTTCAACACCATCAAGCGTCTTAAGTTTTTCCCCATTCTGTGCCAGACGAACAGAAATCGCTCCACCATCAAGTCGGCTGGCATCATATGGATGAGTAGGCTGACCCAACTCAATCATTAGGTAATTTGATATGTCTACAATCGGCGACACCGGCCTCATGCCCGCCATTTCAAGCCTGCTGGCCACAACTTTAGAAGTGGGAGACGGACTCACAGCACTAAAACGAGCAACCACAAGACGATCGCAATATGCGGGGTCAATCACCTTTACCTTTGATAACAGCTCAGGACTGGCTGTCGCATTGATCTCAGCCGGGCTCACGCCTGGCTTGTGAAATGGCATCTTAAACCAGGCAGCTAGATCCCGGGCAACTCCCATAACACAATTTGCATCAGGCCTATTGTTTTCAATTGCAAGATCGAAGATCACCTCGCCCGAGATTCCCAGGGCCTCTCTAATAGGAGTTCCCGGCTTAAGATCTCTTGTGAGAATCATGAGTCCACTCTGATCTGAACCAAGTTTCAGCTCGCTGCCAGAGCACAGCATGCCATAAGATTCGATTCCACGCATCTTCCTCTTGGCTATAGCAAAGTCACCGGGGAGGACCGCTCCAATCTTAGCCAGCGGCACCTTATCACCAACTTCAAAATTGAAGGCCCCGCAGACGATTTGGATTAGGTCCTTCTCATCAGCCCGGACCATAACTTTTCTGATCTTGTCGGCACCTTCGATCGCTGATATCTCGACCACTTCTGCCACTACCACGTTATCGAGTCCAGCCCCGATCCTCTCAACCCCCTCGACAACCAAACCAAGATCATTCATCGCATCCACAATCAGTGACAAAAGCTGAGCAGAGGGGCTGGCCACAGTGGCGCCCTCCGGCTCAAGTGAACCAAATTCAGCAAAGTCACACAGCCAGGAATAGGGAATCTTCATCTATAAGGACCTCAACACTAAAATTGACGGAGAAATCTGACGTCATTGTCTAATAGAACCCGCATATCAGAAATTGAATGGCGCATCTGGGCAAGCCGGTCAATTCCGAAACCAAAAGCGAATCCGCTCCACTCCTCGGGGTCAAGCCCCACTGCGTTGAATACATTTGGATCCACCATTCCACAACCACCAAGCTCAATCCATCCGGTTTGGGAGCAGGTGCGGCAGCCTCCACCTTCACAAATAGTGCAGGTAATTTCAAACTCCGCAGAGGGCTCAGTGAACGGGAAAAAAGCCGGCCGCAGCCTGGAAACAATATTGGGACCAAAGATCGCTTGAGTAAATGTCTCGATGGTGCCGGCCAAATGACCAAAGGTAATTCCCTTGTCCACCACTAACCCTTCAATCTGGTGAAATGCCGGGGTATGCCTCGCATCAGCGGTATCTCTTCTAAACACCCTGCCCGGCATCACCGCATAGATAGGAGGTTGTCTACTCTGCATAACCCGAATTTGAACCGGCGATGTATGAGTGCGAAGCAGCATCGACTCCGGCTCCCGGTAGCGAAGATAGAAACTGTCCTGACCCGCCCTGGCGGGATGATAGGGGGGTATATTGAGGGCCTCGAAGTTATACCAGTCGCTTTCAACTTCAGGTCCCTCCTCAACCGTGAATCCCATTCCCACGAAAACGTCCTCAAGCTCCTGGCGGGTACGGGTAATCAGGTGCATTCTGCCGGCAAAAAAGTTTGAGTCTGAGATTATCTCCGAGAGATCGATCTTTTCGACTGCCAACTCTTCTTCCCGCCATTTTTTCATTAACTGCGATAATGACTGTTCAAATTCGGCTTGAAGTTCAGTCCTTGCCTGATTTATCAGTGCCCCTGCAGTTCTGCGCTCCTCCGGATCCAGTGCACCCAAATGCCTATTGAGCTGCGCGATTGTCCCTTTTTTGGACAGAACCGAAGCTTCAAGCTCCTTTAGCTGACCCAGGTCTTTCACCAGTTTCAACTGAGAGTGAAACCGTGACTTCAAGGTCTCTATTTGGCCTGCTATTTCCTCTAACAAATTTTCCGGCACCAACCTAGACTCCCACCCGCACCAATAAAACGGCTCCCCGGCATGGCAACAACCATCACTTGAATGGAGATACTGATACAAACTAGCCTGTTATTTACATCGGCTGGCAGTCCCCAGCCAGCATTTTCCTGGAGTTAAGTGGATATTAAACTAACCAACTTGTCGTTGACGTGAAGCCTCAAACATCACAATTGAAGCGGCAACAGCCACGTTCAGCGATTCCGCCCTATCGTCGATGGGAATCTTCACAAATGAATCCATCATCTCAGTCCAGATTGACTCAAGACCATTGGCCTCGTTTCCCACTACGATCGCAATTCTGCCAGACAAGTCACAATCCCAGCAGCTTGAGTGCGAATGTGACGAAGTACCAATCAATCGGTAATTATTCGAATGGAGAAAGTCGTATACCTCTCCGAAGGAATCAACAATAGAAATTGGGACATTGAAAAGTGCACCGGCGCTGGAACGCACAGTTTTGGGATTGTATAAATCCACACTTTGATGACACATAATTAGCGCAGAAGCACCCGAGGCCAAAGCGGAGCGGATAATGGTTCCAGCATTACCGGGATCCCTTACACCAGCCATCACCACCACAAATGACCCAAGCGGAAGCTGATCCAAACCTTGGTCCACAAAATTAGCAACCGCCATCACACTTTGGGGAGTTACGGTGTCGGCAACTCTCTCCATTGTCCCTTTTGCCACTTCATAAGTACGGTAACCGAGCTCAGAAGCAGTACTTACCACTTTTCCAACCAATGCGTCGTCTGTTTGCTCGAAATAAACAGCTTCAATTTCGATCTGGGAATTGAGTGCCGAAAGAATCCCTCGGCCTCCTTCAATAACAAACTTTCTTTCCACCTCGCGCAAAGTGCGCCGACGAAGAAGCCTCCGCAGGCGCACAACACGGTGATGTTTAGCTGAAATGGCGATACTTGCCGTGGCGGGTCCTACTGGCTGGCGACGCTCAGCGCAGTGCGCGCCTTTTCCACCAGGACTGCAAAGGCCCCGGGGTCGCTAACCGCCAGATCCGCCAATACCTTGCGATCAACAGTTATATCAGCTGCCTTCAATCCCGCCATAAATCTTGAGTAACTGATACCGTTGACCCGGGCCTGTGCATTTATTCTTTGGATCCACAGCTGACGGAATTCACCCTTCTTAGCCCTACGGTCTCTGAAGGCATACGCCATCGAGTGGAGCACTTGCTCATTTGCCGCCCGGAAACTGCGTGACTTATTCCCATAGTAACCCTTAGCCTGTTCAAGTACCGCTTTATGATGCTTCTTGGCATGAACTGCCCTTTTAACTCTTGCCATTTATATTCTGCTCCTGACCTACTAAAACTCAACCAATTTTCAAAGCATTACATGCCCAGTAATTTGCGGACCTGACGAAGATCTCCCTTAGCAACATCAGCCTCACGTCCGAGACGTCGAGTACGGATTGATGACTTCTTCTCTAAAAGATGCGAGCGATTAGGCCTTCTGCGGCGTAATTTACCCGAGCCTGTAATTTTGAACCTTTTGGCTGCACCTCGGTGAGTCTTCATCTTGGGCATACTTGTTCACTCCTTGATTTCCTGGCTAAGTGCCAAGGTCTTCCATTAATTGCTTGCTTTCGTGTTACCGTAACCTTGGGTTACAAATCTTATCTACGCCCCATTTGAGGAATTGTTTTCCTCAGTCTTCTCTGCAGGGGATTTGTCGCCTTTTGGCTTTGCCGCACTCCGCTTATCCGGCCCAAGCACCATGATCATATTTCTTCCGTCAAGCTTGGGCATAGATTCGACTTTGCCAACGATTTGTGCCTCTTCAGCTATTTTGTCCAGGATGTTTTTACCCAACTCAGGATGGTAAAGTTCACGTCCGCGAAACATAATCGTGATCTTTACCTTGTGTCCCTCTTGAAGAAACTTTATAACCTGACGAGTTTTGGTATCGAAATCGCCCGAACCGATCTTGGGACGGTACTTCATCTCCTTGATCTGAGTATTCATAGATTTACGGCGGGACTCTTTAGCCTTTTGAGCTGCATCGAACTTGTATTTACCGTAATCCATAATTCGGCAGACCGGTGGGTTAGCCATGGGCGCCACTTCCACCAGATCCAAATCCAACTGCCTGGCTAACGCCATGGCCTCGGAAAGACTTTTTATCCCTAGCTGTGTACCTTCTGGATCGACGAGACGAACCTCTCTGGCCCGTATGCGCTCGTTGATTCGAGGCTCGTTAGTTGTGGGTGCGACTATTCGGCATCACTCCTTCAAAAACAACTGCAAAATCTCTCTTACAGTTTCAACCGTGCATGAAAAAGCGAAGACCAAGAAGGAGCCTGCTAATATCGACCCTGCCTACCAGATGGCGACAAGGTGGGAGCATAGCCTGCTTGCCCCGCTTTCTCATTAAACTACCGATGTAGTCTAACAGTAGACGGCCTACTTACCTACCTCCGAGGAGATTAACTAGATGACGGACAAGGCTAACTCTCAAAATCAAGACCAGCAGCAGCCTGAGACCGACCCGGAAGACCGCGCCAAAATCGACCAACTGAGACAGGAATTATTGTCATCCCCGCCAGAAGTAGTAATTGCGAATCATTGTTTCGGGCTTTTTGAACTTGCCGCCATTTATCTAAGCAATGACCCGCCGCGGCTGCGAGCTGCAACTTTGGCCATCGACGCCTTGGCAGCTATTGTAGACTCGCTAAAAGGTAGGCTCGGAGAACACGAACAGGAAATTACCGACGCCGCAGCCCAGCTCAGACTGGCCTATATTCAGGTGTCCGCACTGGATCAGAAGCCGGAGAACAGCTAAGCCTTATCCACTGCTACCGCTTCGATTCTGCCTCCAAGAGCTGGGTATGGTGAAAAATAGACCTCTCTGCCCGGCTCGATGGTACGGGTTCCATCGCTGATCACAATGCAATGAAATGGGAACAATTCCCCGTCTGCGGACTCAATTATGCCAAGTCCCCTGTGAACATCGAACTCCCGAACCGTTCCCTTCTGACGAAATTTATAAAAGTGCAAAACCATCTCGCTCAGGGAACAATCTTAGATAACGGAATCTCCAAGATATCAGTGGCACCAGCGTCTTTAAGTGCTGGAATCAAGGTGTTTATCTGGCTTCTTTCCACCACGGCCTCAACCGCATAACCAACGTCTCCATATAACTTTGAGATAGTCGGTGCCTTCATAAATGGAATCGTATCTATCACTGAATTGAGATCGCCATCTCCAACATTCAATTTAACTAGCACGTTTCCTCTCGCCTTGAGAGCACCCATTAGAAGGGTCATGATTTGAGTCATTGCGTGCATCTTGACTGGATCCTTTGTAGCCTCAGGGTTTGCAATCACCTCAGTGTAAGACACCAGTATGGTGTCGATAATCCTCAGCCCCGCCGCTCTGAGCGCCCGCCCTGTCTCAGTGATTTCTACAATTGCATCAGCTATGTCAGGAACCTTTGCCTCAGTCGCACCATAGGACAGCATAATCTCTGCAGAAATACCCAGCGAATCAAAGTAACGCTTGGTTAGCACCGGATATTCAGTCGAAACCCTTATCCCGGAATGCAATTCTTGGGATGAACGGACCGGAGAATCATTAGCGACGGCCAGCACAATGCGGATCGGGTTCGAAGTAGCCTTGGAATAGGGCAACTCTCCCAGGCTGACTACCTCCGCTCCGCTCTCTTCGATCCAATCTCTCCCAGTTATTCCGAAATCAAACCTTCCCTCACCAACATAACTGGCGATCTCCTGGGGCCTTAAGATACGGACTTCATCTATTCTGGGGTCGTCAATTCTTCCCCTATAGTCAACCTCCGAGGAACGGGAAACCCCCAAGTCGGATTGAGCAAATAGCTCTAAAGTAGCCTTCTCGAGTGACCCTTTGGGTAGTACTAAACGCAACATTTTATCGATCCATTTCGCATAACTTTATAAATACTCAGCCGAGGATTGATCTCTTCAAATTAGCCATTTCAATTGCAGCCAAAGCAAACTCCAAGCCTTTGTTACCCAGCCTGGGGTCGCTTCTCTCAATGCCCTGCTCAATATTTTCGGTTGTGAGTACCCCAAATATAGTTGGAATACCGAACTCCAGCGCCACTTGGCTAATTCCGCCGGAAGAGGCTTCCACCACAACCTCATAATGGGTGGTGGCACCTCTTATGACCGAACCAAGGCAAATTATTGAGACGAACTTGCCACTCTGGGCCAGCCATTTGGCCGCCAGGGGAAGCTCCATTGCCCCAGGGACTCTGTAAAGCTCAATATCACCCTCGCCAACACCATGGGTCCGAAGACCATTCACCGCGGCATCAAGCAGATCAGTGATTATGAATTCGTTGTACTTCGCAGCCACTATTGCATACCGGTCGCCTGCTACAGCATGCGGTTCAGCCTGCGAGAAAAAACTTCCAGACCCGAAATCACTCATCTTTAGCGAACATTTCCCTTTCCGGCCAAATCACAAGACTAGCCATCCAAACCATCGATCAAGTGGCCCATCCGTTCTTTCTTGGTGCGGAGATAGTTCAAATTTTCCGGGTTGATAAATGGAGGTATTTTGACTCTTTCCGCAATCTCGAGTCCAAAACCCTCCAGGCCGCCATATTTCGCAGGGTTATTAGTAATCAGACGCATTTTGCTTATGCCCAAATCCACAAGCATTTGTGCGCCTATCCCGTATTCTCTTGAATCGACCGGAAGCCCAAGTTCCAAGTTGGCATCTACGGTATCCCTACCCTGATCCTGCAGGGAATAGGCACGCAACTTGTGAGCTATCCCGATTCCTCTGCCTTCATGCCCTCGGAGGTATATAATCACTCCGCTGCCTTCGCTGGCTATCAATTTCAGAGCGGAATCCAACTGCGGCCCACAGTCACATTTCAGTGAGCCAAAAACATCTCCGGTGAGGCACTCCGAGTGAACTCTCACCAATGTGGGCGAGTCGTTGCCAACTTCACCCATCACCATTGCCAGATGATGCTCCCCATCTAAAACCGACTCATAAACAGTGCAATTGAAGTCGCCATATGCAGTGGGGATCCTTGCACTTGCGCCTTCAACCCTTCGAATCAATATGTCCCTCCGCCGCCGGTACCTTACCAAATCAGCAATAGATATCATCACCAGGCCAAACTTCTCAGCAAAGCCCTGCAACTCTTCAAATCTTGCCATTTCTGATTTGTCTTCGGAGACAATTTCGCAGAGAACTCCAGCCGGCTCAAGCCCTGCCGCCACTGCGAGATCAACTGCAGCTTCGGTGTGGCCAGCCCGCCTGAGAACTCCTCCCTCCTTGTATCTGAGTGGAAAAATATGTCCAGGCCTTGCAAAATCTGATGACGTAAAGTTGCGGTCCGCCAGCGCCCTAACTGTGGCAGATCGATCATGCGCCGAAATGCCGGTGGTGGTGCCATGTCGATAATCAACCGAAACGGTAAACGCAGTCCTTTGAGATTCGGTATTATCGGCCACCATTAGTGGAAGTTTTAGCTGATCCAGACGCTCTCCGGTAACTGAAACGCAGATCAGACCCGAAGTATGCTGGATGAAAAATGAGATTGCCTCAGGAGTGGCGTATTGCGCAGCCATGATCAGGTCGCCCTCGTTCTCACGATCCTCATCGTCCACCACAATCACCATCTCGCCGCGGGCAATAGCCGCTACTGCCTCTTCGATGGTTCCAAGCGCCACGTATCTATCCCGTCTATGTGAGTTATAAATCAATCGCTTCAGCTGTTAGAGGTAAAATTAGTCATTCGCTCCACATACTTAGCTACAATGTCGAATTCTAGATTTACCCTGTCACCAATGCCTTTAGTTCCCAGTGTAGTTACCGACGCCGTATGTGGGATTACCGATACACCTAAGATGTCATTATCTGCGCGGGTAATCGTAAGCGAAATGCCGTCAATTGCCACAGAACCCTTAGTGACAATGTATTTTGAGAATGAAGGATCAAATCGCACCAGCAGCTCCGGCGCACCTCTAACTATCTCACCGACAGCATCGATATGACCTTGAACAATATGACCACCAAGACGATCAGAAGGTCTGACGGGTCGCTCAAAATTAACCCTAGCCCCCGGGGTTAAGTCTCCCAAATTGGTGCGCCGAAGAGTCTCCGGAACCACATTTGCACTAAAGCTGGACAAATCGTACTCGATGACCGTCAAACAGCATCCGTTAACCGCTATCGATTCCCCGAGTTGATATGGTTCGTCCAGGCCTGGCCAATCAAAACTGAACACGTCTGATCTCTTGCCAATGAATGCTCCAAGTCCTTCTATCAGTCCGGTAAACAACGATTCCTCACTTTACATTTTTTCATCAGCCCTGATGACATCCATCGCTAAAGGGATTCTATAAACGCCTCAGCCCGCTTCGACCACAGGATGATCTCAGTATCGCCACCAAGTTGGGTCACGCTTTTGGTAGATAGTCGAATCAACTGCCCAACACTCAACGCTCCTTTACCGGCAAAGGCGGAGATTCCGTCGCTTCCGCCATGAACCGCCGGAGCTATGTGAAATACAAACTGGTCCACTAAATCAAGATCCAAAAACTCCTTGGCAACCTGGGAACCGCCTTCTATCAGTACTTGAAGCACTTCACGCTGACCAAGAGAACGGACTAGATCGGAACCGGATCCGTGAAATTCCTCCGCTGGATGCACACTGGCCGCCTCCGGGATTGACCCGAGAACCACGCGGATAGGCTGACGCTTCGCATCAGGGATTCGCGCTCTCAGCGACGAGTCATCCACCCTGATTGTATTAGCTCCCACCACAATTGCCTGAGAGGCCAATCGAATCTGTTGAACCCTTTCTCTGGCAATTTCTCCGGTTATCCAGTTCGAACTGCCATCGTTAGCAGCTATTCGGCCATCCAGGGTAACCGCCAGCTTGAGAACAACCCATGGAGTGCCTGTACTTCTCTGTTTAAGATACGGTGCCAGCTGAGTCTTGATCTCATCTGCGCAGACTCCCACGATCACCTCCACCCCTTTTTTCTGGAGGTACTCAATCCCGCGACCCCTCACCCTCTGATCGGGATCAACGATGCCTATTACGACTCTCTTAATTCCAGCCTCAACAATTTTTTCGGCGCAGGGTGGAGTTCTTCCCTGATGCGCGCAAGGCTCAAGGGTGACATACATGGTCGATCCAGCGGCATTTCGGCCAGCCTTTATCAACGCATCCATCTCGGCATGACTCTCTCCAGGAGCCTGGGTATGGCCGGCAAAGTTTCCAGCTTGCGTCTCCACTATTGCCCCTACCCACGGATTAGGAGGGGACACTATCCGAGCCTTTTCCCCTTCCGAAATAGCAGTAGACATAAGCCGTTGACAATGCTCATGAACCACATCCGAGCCCACTAGTGGCCCCGCTTTAGGCTCTCGTGACTAGTGCTTGCATTCGCCAAAAGTTCCAGAGCGTGAGGAATAACGTCAAGTATTGCACTTAGGGTCTCCACTGCTCCAGATGGAGAACCGGGAGTGTTTATGATCAGGGCTTCACCTCTCGCGCCTGCTACCGCCCTGGAGAGACGCCCTAAAGGAGAGACCAGCCTGCAGGCTTCCGCCAGTCCCGGTGCCTCTCTTTCAATCACTATCCGGGTTCCCTCCGGGGTCAAATCCCTGGGACCGAATCCAGTGCCGCCGGTGGAGACAACCAGCCCGGAAAACCGCTCAGACATCGCAGTCAGTGCAGCCGCAACACTTTCGATTCCGTCGGCAACCACTCTCCTCTGTATTATTTCAAAGTGGTTTTCTTCGAGTAGTGCGGCGAGAGCTTGACCCGACCTATCCTCTCTTGTTCCGGCAATCACTCCGTCAGACACGGTAAGAATCTTCGCCTTAAGTTCCATTTCTAAACTCCCTCACAGCTTTTAGCAGCTTCTCTAAGCGCTTTTACCGCCTCGGCAGGATTTTCCTGGCCAAAAACTGCAGAGCCCGCCACAAAGACCTCTGCTCCCGCTCTGCGCGCATCTTTGATAGTTGACAGCGATATACCGCCATCAATCTGAATTACGGTCTTCAGGTTGTTCTGATCAATAAACTTCCTGGCCTTAGCCAGGGGACCCAGCACGTCTGCGATGAATGACTGTCCCCCAAAGCCTGGAAAGACGCTCATTATAAGTAACAGGTCCAGATGGGGGATGAACTCGCAGTAGCGGTCATATTCGGCATCCGGATTAACCGCCATCCCGGCTTTCATTCTCAGTTGATGCGCCATCTCAACCAGCTCTAAGGTCCGGCCGACCTCGTAATGAAATGTAACCGAATCTGCTCCAGCTTTGGCGAAATCTTTCAGATAATCCCATGGATCGGTTATCATTAGGTGACAATCAAGATAGCTGCTTGTGTGCTTTCTAAGCGAAGCAACCACAGGAGCTCCAATCGTCAGATTGGGAACAAAGTGTCCATCCATGACGTCCACATGCATCCAGGACGTTTCCGACTCCACATGGGAAATGGCATCACCAAGATAGGCAAAATCGGCCGACAGTATCGAGGGGGCTATCTCTATCACATCTAAATCCTAGCTGCCAACGGTGAAAGTTCCCGGGTGCTTTCTAGACAAAGAGACCGCCGGCCAGTTTTTGAATCCCATTGAGCCAATCAGATGCGTCCATCTCCCGTTTATTCTCGGGTTGAACCCGCAATAACCTCACTGCTCCCTCTGAAGTCGCCACCAACTCTCCCACAAATTGACCGGGGGCTAAATCGAGATTGGCTTCAACAGCTTCGGCTGATATGATCTTGATCCGCTTACCATCAAAGGTACTCCACGCCCTGCCTATACGAACCTTCCTGATTTCCTCTTTAGCTCGTCCGCTCCAGTTGACCCTCAGATCGTCTGCTGTCAACTTGTGTGCATAAGTAGGCTCTCCTGACTGCTGCGTTGGATTTGAAAACGCACTTTCTCCAAGAGAGAGTTCTTCCCACAGAGCATCGTTAGCCATATCAGACAGCTGAGTAGAAAGCTCAGAAAGAGTCATCTCTTCGGTTAAGGAAATTTCCCGCATTCTGTAGATTGGACCGGCATCAAGCTCTTTAACCAGCTGCATTAGCGAGATTCCAGTCTTTTCGTCGCCGCTCAGAATAGCCCTCTCCATGGGAGCCGCACCACGCCAGCGTGGCAGAAGAGAAAAGTGAAGATTGACGAATAATCCTTTTGAAAGTAAATCCTCCGAAATCAGTCTCCCGTAGGCCACCACCACCGCCAGATCAAATTCCACATCAAGTAGATCCTTGGGCTGATGTGAAATGGGCAGCCCGAGCTCGGCCGCCAGAGCCGAAACCGGGGACGGACTCAGTGCCGAACCTCGCCCTCTTTTTTTATCAGCACCGGTAACCACCAGGGGTATCTCGTATCCCTTATCAAAGAGAAAACGAAGAGTGGATGTCGAAATCTCCGGCGTACCAAGAAAAGCAATCTTTTTTATCACTGACAACTCCGGGAACCCGCCAGGCTATCCACGTCCCAGCAATTTACGTTTGGCCTTTTCCTGGTCGGGGTTCAACGATCTCGAGCGCAAGATTTTCATTGCTTCCTTGTATTGATCCGGATCCAGACGCTCGATCAGCAGGATTCCATCTAGGTGATCGGTTTCGTGCTGAAATACTCTGCCCAGCAGCTCCGAAGCTTCTATTTTCAACTCGTTACCGTCCCGGTCAATACCTTCCAGGAGAACCTGATTGGGCCGTTTTATAGGCCAGTAAAGTCCGGGTACCGACAGGCATCCCTCCTCATAGACCCATTCCCCACTGGACTCTGTTATCCTGCCGTTCAGAACTACAGAAGGGCCTTCGCCGACGTCGTATACAAATATTCTCTTCTGGACACCAACCTGAGTCGCAGCCAGACCAACACCAGGCGCTTCGTGCATAGTTTCCACCATGTCATCTATAAGCCTTTGGACCGACCCGTCAATATTTTCCACGTCCGCAGCCACCTGGCGCAGCACCGGATCACCATATGTTCTAATCGAATAAGTTGCCACATCAACAGCATAGACGCAATTAATTAGCAGCGAGATTGTCTCAAAAACCTGGATGAGTTTCTGTTAATAATAAAAATGATCCTAAAGCGAAAATGGGGATTCGTACTGCAAACGACGACATCAGAAAAATACTTTCACTAGTATGAGACTGGCCCAATTGTCCGGCAGATGCATGGATGAGCCCGCGTAAGCGGGATTGCTCTAAATAACTGTAGCTCTTGAACGGCCCGTAACTCCGACTACCCCAATAGGGTACAAACTGGATGATCATAGCTCAAGGAGGAAACGATGTCAGAGCACCTCTCCAGACAAATGTGGAGAATACTTGAGCCAATCCATTCAGCAATCTATTTTTATCCTCCAGCAGCCCAAAGCTACCGGGATTTGGGACTCAAAGGCGGGTGGATGGGATACTTTGCCACCCGCTCAGCCTCGTTGGGAACTCCGGGAAAGGATCTGGTCCAATCCATCTTTTATCATTTCTCCCCGGATCTGGTTGGCAGAGCAATACCGGATGCATGGAAATATGCCACACCGGAGCAGATTCTTGACACCCGAATGACGATAGTGCAGGAGATGCTTTCGAACTTCGAATCACATTTTCAAGACCCGGATCTAAGCTCTGATATTGATCTGCTCCTTGAGATTTCCAGATCACTGCCAGGCGAAGGCCGCCCACTTTTTGCATCGCTTAGGGGACTCGTCTGGGAAACCTCATCTCACCTAAAAATATTCGGAGCGGTAACTTTGCTTAGAGAACACAGGGGTGATACCCATAATGCCGCCTTGGCAAGTCATAACATTTCCGGAGCGCAATCCAACATCCTCCAGATTGCCAACCGGGCTGTAAGCTTCAAGATCATTTCGCCAAATAGGGGCTGGTCAGATCAAAGTTGGGCAGAGGCGATGCAAGATCTAAAGGACAGAGGAATAATCACAAATGAGTCCACCAATCAGCAGCCCGAGCTCACGCAGAAAGGCCAACAGATAAAAAACTCAATCGAAACTCTTACTGATGAATCATCGAACCCGTGGTCAAAGATCAGCTCTCAAAAGCTTCAGGACTTAACTGAACTGCTAAAACCCATATCTGATGCGGTGACAGAGTCAGGACTGTTTCCAATAGAAAATCCAATCGGGCTATAGCGGCGGGTGGAAAAACTGTCAATTGGGGACAAACAGTTCAGATCGCATCGTCGCTAGGCAGAGGAGGTGATCTAAGGGAAATTCCGAAAGACCCCTAACCATAGGCTCATACCACTTTGTCGTTCAAGAGCTGACTCTCTAGCCTTTCGCTAGCTAACGCTTACCGCCAATTTCTGAGAGAAACTGTCGCCGATATCGGTAGAAAGCAGATGACTACCCGGCTGAGCGTAAACATCGCAGTTCGAAAGTTCGCTGTCAAGGCGAATGCCTGAGATAAACGACCTGATCCTCCATAATTTCAGAACTAACTGCCAGAACGGCAGAAACCAAAGAACTCATTCCAGCTGGGCGCCGGGAAAATCGAGTCGAAAGCGCTATCAGGACACCTGGATGGTGACATCCTCCTTTGATACAATCCGCGCAGATTTGCACGAAATCCGCCACATTCTCGGTAAGCACAGAGTATCCCTGCGCGACAGCTGCCTCAAATAAATCTATGTCCGAAATTCCCGTTAGTCCGAGTTCAGAAACGGTTTGACAATTAGTGCCGGCGCCACGCAGAGATTGTGCCAACGCCGGAGAGTACATCTCATCGAGCAGAAGCTTCACAGTGCATCGGCGGCTGCCGAACTTTGTCGATGCAACTCAATCCTTGCCGAAATCTCTTCCGGATAAGCGCTGCGATAACGAAGGGCTGCGTCTATTTGCGTTCGGCTCAAATTAGATTCAGCGACACGCGCTCCGAGGTCATCACCGTTAGCCACAATTTCGTCGAACCACATCGCAATTTCCCAAACATCAGGTCCACCGACCAAACCTGCACGCCGACCCGTTGGCCCGTCACGGAAGGTAATCATTGGGTGTTCATCGGCGCGCAACCCTTCTTCCACGTAACGACGAAGCCTATCTGAGAGGCTCACGCCGGAAGCCCTAGCTCTGACCCGAAGCCGCTCAGCAAGACCGTATTCGAGGCGAACAGAAACATTTACTGACATAATTACATTGCAGCACGTTGTCCACAGCTGTAAACCCTACGGTTTTTCGTAGTACCTTGACCACCCTTCAAATACCAGTGATTCTCTCCAGCGCATCACCCTAAGAAAGATGGAGGATCCAAAGAAACCTCCTGCGAGGCGAAATCCCCTACCAGATAACGGCCAAACTCTCAAACGGGCATTCCTTAAAATCCCCGAACAACGGTGTACCACAAAATCCCAACTCAAGTGCTGGCTTCCTGATGATTTACCTCAGTTGCCGTCTAGCCGGGGTCAGCCTCAAATCTGACCGCCCTGGAGGAAACTTTTAGTCTTGCGTCTTCTACAAGATCTAAAAGCACTTTATGGGATGAGGCCCTGAGGTCAAAACTTTGATCGGCTATGGGGACAATTTGAATATCAGAATTAAAAGCAATCTCTGATTTTTCAATCCAGGCTGCCGCTGAAGGACCAGACACTCTGGCTATCGCCCCGTAAGGTGGAAGATTCAACCGCTTCCTGAGTGCCATCTCATCGCTAAGAACCTTTCTGGGGTCACCCTCTATCACCGCTTTTATCACCACATTGTCTGGATCTCTGGTCTGTATGTAAAGAGGCACGTAGTCACTCACCTGGCTTCTCGGTGGCAACAATCTCGAAGCCCTGGCAAGCAGCGACAGGGCCTTTTCCTGCGCATCCAGACTGGGCATAAAAAGATAGTGGTCGAAGTCGGCAATCACAACCATGGTGGCGCTTAGAAACCTCGAAAATATTGCTTCAGTCCCAACCACAATAGGAGCCAGATCGCTCGAAAGTTCTTTAGAGGAAGCATCCACCTCGCTCACTCTGGTTTTAAGAGCAGCCTCAAGCAGAGCAGAAAATCGCTTGATACCAAATGTCACAACCTTCAGTGATCCAGACAAACAATTGGTGCAAATCGCGGGATACCTGGTTTTACATTTAGGACATATCAGATCTGTCACCGAAACAGTTTCTTTGGCCCTGCGATACGGGTCACTCGTTCTCTCCACTCCGGAACTTTCCCGCAAAACAGGTGATATCTGCATCAGTGTGGTTGCACAATTTACACACGACACAGGATTGGCACATTTGGAACAAACAAGTGTTCTAGCTCCGCCAAGCCGATTATAAAGAACCAAAATCCCGTTGAAATGTAAAAGACCAGAATTCAAGCTTTCGATAGGCCTGCCGATATGCTTCAATCCTGTCTTTATCTGAGACAGAAGCGCAGGAGATATTAAAGAGCCCTGATGCCCAGGATCACCCAGGTCTGCAACCAGTACTTTTGGCCATCCGGCCCTTTCGCTGCTGCGGGTAAGACCATAAACCTTTGCACCGTGACAAATCTGAAGACTTGGAGCGGAACTGAGTATCACCGCCTTACATCCCGTGCGCGACCTGGCACGAGCAACCTCGGAACTATCCCAGTACGGAGCGGCACTCTCCCGATGGGACGGTTCATCTGAGTCAACCACGATTATCTGAGCCAGGTTTTCAACCGTCGCAAATACCGCCGACCTAGCGCCGAAAATAAGCTGAGCAGAATCGCGGCATTCGACGAACTGGTCTGGGAAGATGGCAACACTATAGCCGAGATCCCTGAAATTGGAAGAAAAATGCTCCACCATCCTTTGCGTGGGACATACCACCAGGACCTTGTCCGACTTCTGCTCCAAAGATGCCAGGTGGGCCACCAGCCAGTCAAGTCTTGAGTGGGTTGGCGGGATTCTCACCACCTCCAGCCGGTTCAGGTTCGACTTCAATGACTCTGCTGAGAGATTGAAGCTGAACTCAAATTCAGAGCGATCGGTCTTAGATGGCTGAATTCTCTTCTTTGGACTGGCATGGGTTAAAAAACTTACCGGAGAACCTATAAAGCGCCAGGCAGCCCATTTACTAAGCGCCAGCACTTCCCTACTTGGACCACCTCCAAGGACCCGGTAAATAGGAAGAATCTTGAACTCTGATTGGTTGAGTTCTCCCCTGTTTACGATTCTTAAGCCAACTATCCACCCTCTGGACCGGACGTTACCCAGGGGGACGGAGACAAAATTCCCAATCGCCACCTTCTCCTCAAGCTTCTCCGGCACAAGATAGGTGAACTCCTTAGAAAGCCCGACCGAATCAATAAGTACCTGGGCATTAAGAACGGTCTCTTCGCTGACTGGAGTCACCCCCATTTCTTCAGCTTCATCTTCCCTTGAGATTCTCTATAAGCCCAGCGCTTGCTTGAACTCATTCAGTTTGGAGGTCTCCTCCCAGCTGAAACCTTTATCCGAACGGCCAAAGTGTCCATAGGCGGCTGTCCTTCGGTAGATAGGTCTGCGCAAATCCAGATCCCTAATTATTGCCAAAGGCCTGAGATCAAATACTTGATCTATCGCTTTAGATATTGACTCAGGACTAATTTGCTCGGTTCCGAAAGTGTCAACCATAATTGATACCGGCCTAGATACTCCGATGGCATAGGCGACCTGAATTTCACAACGGTCTGCCGCCCCAGATGCGACCACGTGTTTGGCAACCCACCGTGCGGCATATGCTCCGGAACGATCGACCTTGGACGGGTCTTTGCCGGAAAATGCCCCGCCACCATGGCGGGCCATTCCTCCATAGGTATCGACAATGATTTTTCGGCCGGTAAGACCGGCGTCTGCGTGAGGACCTCCAAGTTCAAAACGTCCGGAAGGATTGGTCAAAATTCGAAGCTTTGAACTGTCGAGATCTTTTGGAAGCATTGGCTGGATTACTGATTCAGTCAAGTCAGGCAGTAGAAGAGTCCCTAAATCTATTCCAGGCTGATGTTGGGTTGAGATCACAACCGTCTTCAGCGCCACCGGCTTTGAACCTTCATACTCCACCGTGACCTGGGTCTTGCCGTCCGGGCGCAAATATGGAAGAACGTTAGCTCTGCGAACTTCGGAAAGCCTCTGGGCTAATCTGTGTGCCAGCCAAATTGGAAGCGGCATCAGGTCCGGCGTCTCATTGCAGGCGTAACCAAACATCATCCCCTGGTCACCTGCACCCTGAAGATCAAGATCGTCCAGATGGGGAAGATCATTTCGCACCTCATACCCACGGGAAACACCCTGGGAAATATCCGGCGACTGCTCTCCAATGGAAACCACGACCCCGCAGGTATTGCCGTCGAATCCGTATGACTCCCTGTCGTATCCTATTTCGCAGACAGTTTTTCTAACGATTCTGGGGATATCGACATAGGTGCTGGTGGTGATCTCGCCAGCTACAACTACCAGCCCAGTGGTGAGAAGCGTCTCGCAGGCCACCCTTCCCATGGGATCTTCTGCGAGAATTGCATCAAGAACGGCATCGGAAATCTGATCTGCCATCTTGTCTGGATGACCTTCTGTAACTGATTCAGAAGTAAAGGTGTATCTCACCCTAAGCTCTCCTCTCATATAAAATCTTCAAACCCAAATTCCGTTCTCGCAAGCCCACTTTGTCGCCATTTGGAGAACCTTGTCAGCCACCTGGGTCTTTGAAGCAATCTCAAATTCTGTCGTCGAATCTTTTCCGACCAGGGTCACCCGGTTAGTATCGGTCGAAAAACCTGACCCTGGCTCAAGCACATTATTTGCCACAATGAAATCAGCGTTCTTATCCTCTAGCTTCCTGGCTGCCTCAGCACCTGGATCACCGGTCTCTGCGGCAAAACCGATAACAATCTGATCTGGCCTTTTCTTACGTCCCAACTCAGCAAGGATATCATCTGTAGGTTCAAGAACGATTTCCGGAGTCCCGAAAGACTTCTTCAGCTTGGTGGAACTTATCCGTTTGGGCCTGAAATCCGCCACCGCAGCGGCCATTACAACCATATCGGCGCTGGGGAACGCTCCCATCACCGCGTCCATCATCTCGCTGGCAGATTCCACCATCACAATCTGACAATTAGGAACAGAATCAACCGCCACTGTGGTAACCAAAACCACCTCCGCCCCAAGCTGGGAGGCCATCTTGGCAAAAGCAATCCCTTGTTTTCCGGACGACCTATTTCCAATATATCTGACCGGATCAATTGCCTCTCTGGTACCCCCTGCGGTTACCAGAACCTTTTTGCCCTTGAGTATCCCGGATTGAGCCAGGCACTGCTCAATAGCGGCCAGTACCTGATCGACAGAGGCCAAGCGGCCTACTCCGAAATCGCCTCCGGCCAGCCGACCAACCTCGGGTTCAAGCACAATAACTCCTCTTGAACGCAACGTGGCTATATTTGCCTGGACACTGGCATGCTCCCACATCTCGCTGTGCATAGCGGCGACCATAATCACTGGCGCCCGAGTTGCTATAAGGGTGGTGGTCAAAAGATCATCTGCCAGGCCAGTGGCACATCGTGCTATCAGATCCGCGGTTGCAGGAGCTATTAGTAAAAGATCGCAGTTTTGTCCCAGATGAGTGTGAGGAATCGGATCCCTGTCATCGAACAACGAGGTTCTGGCCGGTTCGGAGGCTAACGCCGAAAACGTGGTTTCCCCTACGAACCTCAGGGCCGAACTGGTTAGAACAGGAGACACATAGGCCCCAAGGTCGATAAGTCTGCGTAAGAGCTCCACCGACTTGTACGCGGCTATGCCACCGCCCACACCTAAAACAACCCTCTTACCAGATAAGTAAGTGATATTCGACATTTGCCTAAATCCTAGGCCAACAATGGCTGCAGGCATACCTGCAATGGATAAATCTTTGAACCAAACGACCGCTTGCCGATGTTCCTAAAGATCCGGTTGCTCGCCTTCCTGTTCTGGTTCGCCTTCCAGCTCGAGCAAGAATTCCTCAGCTTCTGATTCTTCCGGCTCTTCCACCACGGCATTGGGATCGGGCCTTGAGTAAGTGATCTTACCCGCTGCAATCTCTTCGAAAGCTACCGAAAGCGCTTTTTTGCTTATCGAGTCAACCTGTGGAGGAACTATCGATCCGATACCGTCACCGAGTCTGGAAAAATAGGCATTAATCTGCCTTGCCCTACGGGCTGAGATGGTCACCAAAGTAAATTTTGAATCCACCAGTTCGAGAAGGTTCTCGACTGGAGGCATCATCATTGAAAGATTCGACTGTTCAGCCACAAGATCTCCTGGTCTGGAAATAAATTTCGGTTCAATTAGACCGTAAGGAATTGATTATAGATGAAATTTCACCAACTGCTCTGTCTAAATCGTCATTGACTACCAGATAGTTGGCAAATTTTTTAGCACGTTCAATCTCATCGGTTCCCACCAACACCCTTTGAACCACGCTTTCGGGATCATCGCCACGCGATAGCATTCTCTTGCGTTGCTCCTCCGTGGAAGGTGCTACTACAAGAATTACCACCGCTGAAGGATCCTTGGCCCGCACCTGTTCAGCACCCTGTATGTCGATCTCCAATAACAGGTCGCGGTCCATGTCCGGGCTTGGTTTGGGAGTTCCATACAAGTTACCCAGAAATTCTGCCCATTCGTAGAACTGATCCTCAGAAATAGCTTTCTCGAACTCTTCCCGGGACACGAAATTATATGAGCCGCCACTTTCACCAGAACGACGCGCCCTAGTGGTCCATGAACGGCTCAATATCAAATCTTTATTCATATCCGTCAGCCGAGAAGCGATGGTACCTTTACCAACGCCACCCGGTCCACAAATAACTATTATCAGGAGCGAGAAGTCTCCTCAATGAGACGGGCTCGCTGATTGGCTCCAAGACCCTGCAATCTGCGAGTCTCGCTAATTCCAATCTGTTCCATCAACTTCCGAGCTTTTACCTTTCCAATCCCTGGGAGGGATTCAAGGACGGAGACGACTTTCATCTTCCCCACTAGCTCTTCTTTTGATGCTCGGTCCAGAAGCGAAGAAAGGGTAACAGTACCCATCTTAAGCTTCTCTTTTAATTCAGCTCTCTGGCGGCGCGCCTCAGCTGCTTTCTCAAGCGCTGCTGACCGCTGCTCTGGTGTTAAAGATGGAGGCAAAGGCATAATCTGCAAATTAGCCGATATTTCGGCGTCGTGCTGCACTTATTTGCAAAAGTTGGCATATTTCCCTAAAAAAAGTGAAAAATTATCGATTTTGGGAGGAATTCAACGTTTCAGCCACGCAATTGCGAAAGTTCTCGGCCTCACCAGCAGGATTAGGGGAGTTGGTTATCGGCCTTCCGATAACCAACAGATCGGCTCCAGCCGAGATTGCAGCGGCAGGTGTGGATACCCTTACCTGGTCACCGAGCAGGTCCGTCTCTCTTCTGATTCCAGGAACAACCTTGAAAAATTCCGGTCCAAGGCTGCTGACAAAATCCAGGTCGGTGGCGGCACAAACAAGGCCTGTTACCCCAGCTCGGCTAAGAATCGAGAGCCTCTCCCCTATCACTGAGCGATCAGCCGCTTCATCCGAAGTCAAAATAGTCACTCCGAGTAGCATTGGCATCTTTGTCCCCGCAGTCTCAGACCCTTGACTTAGTCCCCTCAGAGCCGCCTCAACCATTTTCTCGCCTCCACAGGAGTGTACGGTCAAATATGACACCCCAAACCTGGCAACCGCCCCGGACGCCTTTTCAACCGTATTTGGGATGTCATGCAGCTTGAGATCAAGAAAAACTTTGAATCCCATGTCAAGTAAAGGGTCTATAGACTTCGGTCCAACTGCGCTAAAGAGCTCAAGTCCCACCTTTACAACTCCAAAGATTCCTTTGACTCCCCTTGCCCAATCAAGCGCAGTTGGTAGATCATCAGTATCTAATGCCAAAGCTAAACGATCATTTATTGACTCAGCTCTACCTGTGTGCTGCACCCACCAGCTCCGATATACTAGAAACGTCATTGTCCTGGCACCACTGATCAATCTCTTCAATGATCCGGGCCATCGCCCGGGGTTCAATGAAGGTAGCGGTGCCAACCTGGACTGCACTTGATCCAGCCAGTATCAGCTCTATGGCTTCAGCCCCAGTACTAACTCCCCCGACCCCGATGATCGGAACTTCGGGCATAGCCTGGTGAACGTCGTAAACCGATCTCACACTGACAGGGTGAATGCTAACTCCTGACAATCCGCCCCTTATTGCACCCAAAGCTGGTTTTCTGGTTTTAGTGTTGATGCGCATTCCAAGCAAAGTGTTTGCGATCGTCAGCCCGCTGGCTCCGGCATCGACCGCACTTTGAGCTATTTCCACAAGCTGATGGGTATTTGGAGATAATTTGGCAAAGACTGGCAATCTAAAGCCCTCAAACTGTCTGATAACCTCATAGGTGGCTTTAGCTGAATGGGCGAACATATTGGACCGATCTTCCAAATTGGGGCAGGAAACATTGACTTCTACCGCAATCACTTGAGGGGGAAGGTCATCTAAAGCTTCCCTGGCTAAGTAAAAATCCTCCACAGTCCTGCCCCAAACCGATACCATCGCTCTTGCACCGCTCTTGATCAGCTCTGGGAGATGAGTCTGCTTCCAGCTCTCTATTCCTGGACCCTGAAGTCCGACAGAATTAAGCATTCCTGGCCCGGCACCGGTGATCCGGGGAGGAGGGTTGCCCTCCCATGAAAAATGACTCAGAGACTTGACAACCATGCATCCAATTGAAGACAGGTCCATATAATCTTGCAGTTCTGCGCCATGCCCTGAAGTTCCGGCAGCACTCATTACCGGATTGGGAAGCCGTAAGGAGCCGACTGAGGTGCTCAAATCGATTTTTGACATCTAAGTCTCATCCTCCATTAGTTGTACCTTACCTTCGAAGCGCCGGATTGACTCACCGGGCTATGGTATTCCTGGATAGAAACTACCTTGAACCGGGTGCCAGCCCACTTTGCTATTCCTGATACAGCAGCTCTGGCAGCAGACATGGTGGTGACGCAAGCGACTTTATTAGCCAGGGCAGCAGTTCGTATATGATGCCCATCGGTACGGGGTCCGGATCCCCTCGGTGTGTTAATCACCAACCCAACTTCACCTGACGAAATCAATTCCACCGGATCTGCCTGGCCATTGCCGCTGTTCTCACCCAGTTTGGCAACTATCCGGTCCACCGCGATATCAGCCCTACCCAGAGCCTCAGCAGTACCCAGAGTTGCCGCAATTTTGAAACCAGAATCGACCAGCTGCTGTGCCAGAGATACCCCAAGCTCTTTATCACGATCCGCCAGAGACAAAAATACAGTGCCGCTGGAGGGCAACCTGGTGCCTGCGGCCAATTGAGATTTTATGAAGGCCATCTCAAAGGAGGAATCTATCCCCATCACTTCGCCAGTGGAACGCATTTCAGGGCCAAGCAGAATATCAGAAGACGGAAAGCGTGAAAAGGGCAGAACCGCTTCCTTGACACAAAAGTAATCAATCTCACCCACTGGGGAGAAAAATCCATCTGCACGCAACTCACTGAGGGTCTTGCCCACCATAACCAGGGCCGCAATTTTTGCCAATGGAACACCGGTGGCCTTAGCAACAAAAGGAACCGTTCGAGATGCTCTTGGATTAGCCTCGATCACAAATACCTGTCCGGATTTAACTGCGAATTGGATATTGATTAGCCCAACCACGGACAGCGAATCGGCGATTGCAACTGTATATTCCCGGATGACTTCTTTGGTTTGCTCCGAAAGCGTTGGGGGCGGGATTACACAGGCTGAGTCACCAGAGTGCACTCCAGCCTCTTCAACGTGCTCCATAATTGCACCTATATAAAGTTCCCCAGTCTTATCCCTAAGAGCGTCAACATCAACCTCGATCGCATCCTCCAGGAACCGGTCGACCAGCACCGGGGCTTTGGAAGCATGCTTGCCTTCTGCACTGAGTTGAGCAAGTCTCGACATTGCTGCGATCAACTCGTTTTCAGAGTAAACAATCTCCATAGCCCTACCGCCAAGTACGTAAGATGGCCGGATCAATACCGGATAGCCAATGCGGTCCACGACTTGCAGCGCTTGCTCAAGGTCATAAACTGTTGCTCCGGCAGGCTGTGGAATGTCCAGTCTGCTACATAGGTCTGACCAGCGTTGTCGATCCTCGGCTATATCTATCGCCTCAGGAGAGGTGCCCAGCACCAGATTTGGATCTATCGAAGAGGCGAGTTTCAGTGGTGTCTGGCCACCTAAGGAAACTATCACCCCAACCAGCTCGCCGCCTTTGAGAGCTTTTGCCTGCTCCCCTGCAATCACATTGGCGACATCCTCTGACGTAAGTGGCTCAACATAAAGTCGGCTGGAAGTGTCATAATCGGTCGAAACGGTTTCTGGATTGCAGTTGACCATGATGGTTTCATATCCAGCCTCTTTGAGCGCAAAGCTGGCATGAACGCAGCAGTAATCGAACTCGATGCCCTGACCGATCCGGTTCGGACCAGAACCCAGGATGATCACCTTCTTACCCTGAGTGGCTGCCACCTCGTCTTCATCCTCGTAGCTCGAATAATGATACGGGGTAAAGGCTTCAAATTCCCCGGCACAGGTGTCAACTGCCTTGAACATGGCCTCTATGCCACTTTCAGCCCGAACCGCTCTGACATCACCCTCAGTAGTACCGGTCAAATATGCAATCTGATCATCGGAAAATCCAAGTCGTTTGATACGCACCATATCGCTCTTTGTAAGAGAGGAAAGACCTTTTTCCGAAATATCCGCTCTGGCTTGAGAGATTTGAAGTATCTGGGACAAAAACCAGGGATCCACTTTGCAAGCCTGATACACCTGATCAATAGAGGCCCCACGGCGAAGCGCCGATTCAATTTGGAAAATTCGAAGCGGGGTGGGGATCCTGATTGCCTCAAGGGTTTCTTCAACCGACAAGGAGTCAATTTCAAGCTCGCCATGGTCCCCGTTCAGACCGGATCTACCAAGTTCAATGGAGCGCAAAGCCTTCTGAAGAGATTCAGCAAAAGTGCGGCCCACCGCCATAGCTTCTCCTACAGATTGCATCCGGGTGCCAAGCACGGCAGCTACCGCGGGAAACTTCTCAAATGCCCATCTCGGAACCTTAGTGACCACGTAGTCGATCGATGGTTCAAAAGATGCCGGGGTCACCTTGGTAATGTCATTCTGCACCTCAAAAAGTGTGTAACCCACAGCTAATTTAGTGGCAATCTTGGCAATCGGAAAGCCGGTTGCCTTAGAGGCCAGAGCACTCGATCTTGAAACCCGGGGATTCATCTCAATAACAACCATCTCACCAGAATCAGGATCTATCGCAAACTGGATATTGGATCCCCCTGTCTCAACGCCAATGCGTCGAATCACTGCAAATGAGGCATCACGCATCCTCTGATATTCGACGTCAGTCAGGGTTTGAGCTGGTGCCACTGTGATTGAATCGCCGGTATGAACCCCCATAGGATCCAGGTTTTCTATCGAACACACGATGACCGCATTGTCCTGAGAGTCCCGCATCACCTCAAGCTCGAACTCTTTCCAACCTGCAATCGAGCGTTCCACCAGGATCTCCGAAACCGGCGAAGCAGCCAACCCTTCAGCAGCAAGAGTTCTGAATTCCTTCTCTGAGTGAGCTATTCCAGTGCCAGCCCCTCCCAAAATAAACGAGGGGCGCACGATAATCGGATAACCAATATCTGCGGCAACCTCCATTGCCTCCTCTAAAGAGTGGGCAAAACCGGATTCGGGAACCTTCAGGCCGATCTCATTCATCGCATCTTTGAAAAGGTCACGATTTTCTGCTGTCTTGATAGCTAAGGCGTTGGCGCCAATCATCTTGACATTATATTTGTCCAGCACTCCAGCTTCTGAAAGCTCCATCGCCAGGTTCAAGGCGGTCTGGCCACCGAGAGTCGGCAGCAGTGCTTCAGGTCTTTCCCTTTCAATTATCGAAGTAAGAATGTCAACATCCAGGGGTTCAATGTATGTCCTGTCAGCAAAACCGGGATCTGTCATGATTGTGGCAGGATTCGAATTCGCAAGGATTACTTTGAATCCCTCCTCACGAAGTACCCGACATGCCTGCGAGCCTGAATAGTCAAATTCACATGCTTGGCCAATCACAATCGGCCCGGATCCTATTACAAGAATTGTTGAGAAATCGTCACGACGTGGCACGGTTAGCTGGCCCTTCCGTTTACTAGATCGAAAAATTGGCTGAAAAGATACCTTGAGTCATGGGGACCAGGCCCAGCTTCCGGATGGTACTGCACTGAAAAAGCTCCCGCATCCGTAATTCTCATCCCCTCCACTACCCCGTCATTCAGGTTGAGATGCGTAATCTCGACCTTGCCTTGTGCCTTGGATAAAGACTCCACCGAAACCGCATAGTTATGATTCTGGCTTGTAATCTCCACCACCTGATCCGAAAGTCTTTGCACCGGATGATTTCCGCCATGATGTCCGAACTCCATCTTGAAGGTCCCCGCTCCTATTGCTTCAGCCAGAAGCTGATGACCCAGACAGATTCCAAAGATCGGGGCCTTTCCTAACAACTGCCTAATGGTTTCGATGCCATAACTCACCGCCGAAGGATCCCCGGGACCATTTGAAAGGAAAATTCCATCTGGCTCCATCGACAGGATTTCCGCAGATGACGTGGTGGCCGGAACCACTGTCACTGTGAAAAATTCACCAAGCTGACCCAAAATGGTCTGTTTAACTCCAAAGTCGATTGCCACGATTCTCTTCTGCCCGCTTCCCAGAGAATACTTTTCGCTTGTGGTAACACTTGCCACTAAATCCTTTCCCAAGGTTCCGTTATCCCTAAGTGCCATGGCCTTGAGTTCGCTGACCGATGACGTTCCAATCGCGCCGGGAAGTGCACCGTATGACCTTATGTGCTTGGTTAAAGCTCTGGTATCCACATTTGTGAGCATGGAAACGCCATGGGCGGAAAGAAACGAAACCAGACCCTGGTTCGCTCTCCAGTTTGAGTAGAAAGTGCTTATATCCCGGGCAATCACCCCTTTGCACTTAGGACCGGATGACTCAGAATCCTCCAAGTTGATTCCATAATTGCCGATGTGGGGATAGGTGAATGTGACTATCTGACCAGCATAAGATGGGTCTGTGATTATTTCCTGATAGCCGCTGAGCGAAGTGTTGAATACCACCTCTCCAGTTGCACTGTCTCGAAAATCAAAGTCCTCATGAATTAGCAAATCACCCTCAAATACCGCTCCATCACCCAAAACCAGAGCGCCTTCTCTGTACTTGACTCGTTCCTGAACCGGACTCAGCGACACAATTCTCCTTCCTTGACTGCCAAATTTCCATTTACAAAAGTGAAAGCCACTTTGCCCATAAGCTGATGGTCGAAATAGGGGGAATTGACAGACAGCGACCTTATGTCACCCTCGCCAAGCTGCCACTTATGTTCCATATTGACTATGGTTATATTTGCCGGCCTCCCCTTCACTAGAGGTCCTCCATGTCGAGAATCAATCTGGGCAATCTTTGCCGGCTTCCAAGTGAACATCCCGATCAATTGCAGGAGCTGCTGATCGGTTAGAACCGTCTCAGTTGAGTTCTCACTTCCAGCCTGGCAAAGCTGACGATACAACTCCGAATTTACAGCTCCAAACGCAGCCTGAAGCCCTATCATTCCGAACGAAGCCTGATCCAGCGTTGCCTCCTTGGAAGACTTGGGATGCGGAGCATGGTCGGTGGCTACTGCGTCAAACACCTCTTCAAAATAGGCTTTCCACAAGCCCCGTCTGTCGTTTTCCGACCTGAGCGGCGGGTTGACTTTGAATATCGGGTTGAAGTCCATCAACCTGGCATCCGTAAAATTCAGGTGATGAGGGGTGACTTCAGCCGTGATAGCCAACCCGTCCATTTTTGCCTGCGCCACCATTTGTGCCGACCTGCTAGTGGAAACATGAAGAAAGTGAAGTTTGGCTCCCGTCATCCGGACCAGCTCAATATCTCTGGCAACCATAACATCTTCAGCAGCATTTGGAATCGCCCTTATTCCTAACAGAGATGACACTGAACCTTCGTTGATCGATCCACCATTTGACAGCTTTAGATCTTCACAGTGTTGAGCCAGAGTAACTCCTAAACCTTTTGAATATTCAAGAGCACGACGCATAAGTTGCGGGTCCTGAACTCCATTGCCATCATCTGTAAATATCCTCACTCCAGCTTGGTGGAGTTTCGACATTTCGGTGAGACTCTCGCCACTTCTGCCTTTGGTAATTGCTGCTGAAAAATAAACATCAAGAGCAGCATCTTTGGACTTTGAGCTCAGGTATTGCACTATTTCTACTGAATCAACGGGTGGGTTGGTATTTGGCATTGCCAACAGTGCGGTATAACCGCCCAGCACTCCAGCCTCACTGCCACTGATAATTGTCTCGGACCCAGCTTGACCAGGTTCCCTTAGATGGCAATGCAGATCGACAAAACCTGGAGCAACCACGCAACCACTGGCATCTATCTGTTCAAAGTCGGAAGATGCATCAACATTAGTTCCACTAAAAACTATCTGGCCCTGGTCAACCAAGAGGTCAGCCTGTCGTACACCCAACTGGTCAACGACTTTTCCACCCCGGATTACAAACTTGCCCTTACCTGCTACCACGCCGGATCCAACTTTCCCTCATTTGCTGCGAGTAACCAGTACAAAACAGCCATTCTCACCGGTACCCCGTTCTCGACCTGCCTGCGAATCAAAGAACGCTCGGAATCTACGATTTCGTGAGCTATCTCTACACCTCGAATCACCGGACCTGGATGCATAACCACCGCATCTTTGCGGGCGCGTTTGAGCCTATCCCGGCTCAGTAAATATGAACTGGAGAAATCCGCCAAAGACGGGAGAACCGCGTCGCTGAATCTCTCACTCTGTATTCTCAGAAGATACAGAACGTCAAGTTCTGGCAAAACCTCATCCAGTGAATAACTAACCTTCACAGGCCAAGCGGATATGTCACTGGGTAAAAAAGCTGGCGGTCCAACTAACACAACTTCTGCGCCCAGCCTGCTCATCAGCTGAATATTGGAGCGGGCGACCCTTGAATGTATGACGTCGCCGATTATCCCAATTCTGACTCCGTTTAGATTGTTCTCTGATTTGAAATGTTCAATAAGGGTGACCGCGTCCAGCAACCCTTGGGTGGGGTGTTGAAAAGCCCCGTCACCAGCATTTACCATCGGAACCCTGAGCCATTCTGAAACCAGCTTCACTGATCCTGAAGAAGGGTGCCGCATGACAATCAGATCCGCTCCAAGCGATTCAATTGTCTCCGCAGTGTCTCTAAGCGACTCCCCTTTGGCGACAGAAGAACCGGCAACTGAAAAGGTAATCACGTCGGCACTAAGACGGCTTGCAGCAAGCTCAAAAGAAAGTCTGGTCCTTGTCGAATTTTCAAAAAACAGGGTGGCCACCGTCTTACCCTTCAAGGCAGGCACCTTCGGAATCTCCCGAGAATTCACCTCGGCAAACACTTTGGAGAGATCCAGTATTTTTTCAATCTCGGCGTCAGTCAAGTCTGAAATCGAGATCAGGCTACGACTCATCATCCTCCCCTACTAATATCGATACTCCCTCAGGGGTAACTTCAACCAACTCGTAGCTGGAGGTGGGTAGATTTTTCCCAACATAATCAGGACGGATTGGCAACTCCCTGTGACCCCGGTCGATCATTACCGCAAGTTGAATTGCCCTGGGACGGCCAAAATCCAGTATTGCCTCCAGCGCTGCGCGCACTGTGCGACCGGTAAAAATCACATCATCTACCAAAATCACAGTTTTTCCTTGAACGGAAACCGAGACGTCGGTAGAAGAGCTTTCAATAAGAGGTCTTATGGCATGATCGTCTCTATAGAGAGAGATATCCAAGGAACCCAAAAAATAAGTGCCAGGCGAGATTTCACCTAGTGATCGGAATAGCCTCTCAGCGATCCAGACTCCGCCCTTTTGCAGGCCTACAATCACTAAATCGCTATTTTCCCTGTTTCTTTCAATAATTTCATGAGCTATACGACGAATCGCCCTGTCGATATCGATACTGCCCATGACAATGGCTTTTACTGAATAAGAATAACCTGAAACTGACCCATCTTGGGGCGGCAAATTTCCTCCTAATTCCGTATGAGCCTCACTGGACTCACTTGACGGCACTAGCCTCTAGTAGTCTATAACGAGAACTTCAGGCCTCGCCTTGCAGTCGAGAATAAAACTAAACATTTTTAGGGGAATACAGCAGTGACATTTCCAGTTGAGCCAAACAGTGGCAGCAATGCGGCAGACTCGCCAGTGAGCCGAAGACCAAGGCATTCAAAAAAGCGATATAGGGCTCGCCGACATCGAGTAAGAAATTCAGCCATAATCTTCGTGGGAGTACTGATTTTAATAGGAGCAGTAGGTTACGGATACGCAAGATTTAGATACGGACAGATAAAGAAACTCACGGTAGGCAACCTCACCACCCCTCAGGCCAACCAACCTATGAACATTTTGATCGTGGGATCGAACTCCAGAGCGGTACTTAATGGTAAGCAGGCTGCAGCCTTTGGTACAGCGCAACAAGTTGGTGGCGCCCGAAGCGATGTCACTATGATACTTCACCTAGATCCAGCTACCGGGCAGGCTTCACTGGTGTCGATTCCCAGAGACCTGTTCATGCCAATACCGGGGAGCACTCTTTCCAACCGGGTTGACTCGGCTCTAAATCAGGGACCCAGCCAACTGGTAAAAACGGTCGAACAGGATCTGGGAATCAGCATCTCACATTACGTCGAAGTCAATTTCGACTCCTTCCAGAGCATCGTCAATACCCTGGGCGGCCTGCATATGTACTTCCCGTATCCAGTGAAAGACGCCTACTCAGGACTTAACGTTCAAACCACTGGATGTCATTACCTGAATGGCACCCAGGCCCTTCAGGTGGTTCGGGCACGTCACCTCTACTATAAAACTGCTTCAGGAACATGGGTGGAGGACCCGCTGGGTGACCTTTCCAGAATCCGTCGAGACCACGAATTTATGAGGGTATTATTTGCCTCGGTAAAACAAAAAGGTATATCGAATCCACTGACCCTGAATGCAATCCTCTCATCGGTTGTACCTCAGCTGAAGGTCGATTCAGGATTCAGTCTTGGTGACATGGTGTCGATAGCCAGCAAATTCCGACATCTGAATCCAAATACCATCCCAACTGCTACGCTTCCAGTGGCTCTTGTGAACAACTATGTGTACAACGGAGCCAACTATGGCGACGTGGTCTTTCCTGCCGAACCCCAGGATCTCAGCGTCGTAAATAAGTACCTGAGTATACCCCAACCCAATATAAGCAAATCCAGTTTTTCAATTTCAGTTCTGAACGGCACAGGACAGTATCTGCAAGCGGCCAAAGTAGCAACCGCACTGAAAGCCGACGGATTCACGATTAATTCAACCGGAAATACCAAGGTGCTGGGCAATAATCTCGAAACCATAATTAGGTACCGTCCTGGATATTTAGCGCAAGCACGGGTACTCAGGAACAGCCTTTCCGGAGCAATAATTATGGGCAACCTTGCAACTACAAGTGGCCCTCCGGTTCAACTTGTCACCGGAACAACCCTTACCGTGGCTCCACCGGTAACCGCGTCATCAAGCCAAGCAACCAGCTCAAGCAGCGCCGCATCTAAAGGTGGAAGTTCCACAACTCAAGCCACCACAGCTCCTATAACCCTGCCCGCAACGCAGTCGGTGAATCCGCTTCAACCCTGGGACCCTCGAGCATGTCCAAGCGGATAACACCGGGAACTTTAGAACTTATGATTCTTAATTTCTGACCTCAATACCGTCCTTCACTAACAAATTGCGTCATCATGTACTGATTTCAGCCTGTTGGATTTAAGGCACTGAAAACTCAGCTTGGCATTTGCTTCGCAGCGACATCTAAACCGCACTAGTATATCGTTCCTGAATTACTGATACTATGCCTTTTCATCGATTGGTGCTGGCTTGGTCAGAATCTCCAAGTCGTTCTGGTTGTAACTCCAGTGAAATGGAGCTGGAGCTTGGTTGCAGGATGCCCAGTACATTTCGATACGAGTTTTGAATTCATCAACAGAATCGGCGCGAATGCCTCGTAGTACTGATCGCGTCATTTTGGAGAATAATACTTCTACAATATTCAGCCAGGATGCATGGGTTGGAGTGAAGACGAACTCAAAGCGACCCTGATGTTTATGCAGATATGCTTGGGTTTCTTTGGATCGGTGGGCACTATGGTTGTCGCATAATATCCGAATGGTCCATTCTTTTGGGTAGTACTGATCGATCTGGGTCAAAAGTTCGATGAACTCAACACTACGGTGACGTTCCCGCACCAGCCCATGAATATGGCCGGTAACTAGATCAAGGCCAGCCAAGAGCGAGACTGTACCCAAACGTTCATACTCATAATCTCTGGCCCAGCCGGGATATTGCCCGGGAACTGGCGCCAGATCTGGAGCGGTTGGTTTGAGTACCTGACAGCCAGGTTTCTCATCAAGGGAAATGGTAATAGTTTGTGCCGTATCAGGTTCCTGTTTCAAGTGCTCTATCTGTAGTGGCACCTCCTGGTAGGCGATCAAGATACGGGCCTTCTTTTCTGTAAACTCCGGATCCCGACTTTCAAGGTAATAGCGAATACGGTGTGGTCTAAGCTCATGGGAGGACAAGATGTCATGTATCAGACTCTTTCCTGCCTGGCTTAGTTCCGGATAGCCTGCCGATTCAGCATTAGCGCTGACGTATGACGCCAGTAGGCTGATGGTCCATAGTTCATGAGCCATTCCCAGAGAGGTCGGTTTTTGGCAGGCCAGTTCGACTACCCATAGCTTGGCCTCCGGAGGGATAGATGCTGGCCGTCCGCTTCGAGGCAAATCGGAAAGTGCAGCTTTAATACCCAAGCTAAGCGCTTTATCGATACAGCGATTCACTGCCCCAAGACTTACTCCACTGGCCCTTGCCAGAGCAGCTAATGGCTGGTTCTCACTATATCCCAAAAGTATCCGGGCACGAGCCACTTGGGAGTGCGGGGCTGATCTTGACTTAGCCAGTTGTAACAATTGAGATCGTTCTTCATTGATTAATATCAAAGGGGGACGGGTCCGGGCGAAAGGCATATGGCGATACTCCTCTCAAAAGGCAGTGAAAAGAGTGTATCACAAACTCCAAGTATAGTGACGCTATTTAGGGAACGCTATACTAGTGCCTATATGAAAGTAGACACTAGTGCCGCGTCAGCCAAACAAACCGTGTCGGATATTGCATCCAAATATACTGATCATTGTCTATAATGAGTAAAAGTCACTAATTTCTATTGGAGATCAGTATGAAAACTAATGCTGATGAAATGACTGGCAATACGGAAGAAACGCTATCTTCGGAACTTGGTGAACTCATCACCACGATTGCCAGGCGTCTCAGACGCGGATCAATTCAAAGGCTCTCGTCGATGGGCATATCTTTCACACAGGCTCGCGTCCTCAAAATTCTGAGTCGGGCAACAACTCCAATGAGAATGTCTGATATCGCTCGAAAGATTGAAGTTGTACCACGCTCCGCCACGACGCTGATTGAAGCTTTGGAAGAGCGGGGGCTGGTAAGACGTGAAATCGATCCCACCGATCGTAGGTCTGTAATTGTAGCTCTCACAAAGGAAGCGCGCGGACTGTTGTCTGACCTGGACAGAGCAAGAAACGAAGCCTCGAGTAATTTGTTCCTGTCACTTGACCAAACCGAAAAACGAGCGCTTCTGGAAATGCTGTCCTACCTTGTTTCCGAAACGGAGACGAGCTCCTCTCAAGACTCAGACCGTACACCTAGTTCAGATGGGAGCGGCAAGCCATGATGCGGCCCGGCGGCATGGTCGGTGGTAGGGGCGGGATGGGACTTGGTGGTGGTGGATACCGATCGTTATTCCGTGACAGCTCGGTTACGGAGATGACTGTGCCTAAAGGTACATTGCCAAGAATACTTAGGTTCCTCCGACCTTATCGAAAGCTCCTAATAGTATTCCTGGTGCTCCTCGTATTTGACTCTCTTATCACGGTTATCAACCCTCTGATTTATCGCGAAATCATCGACCGCGGCATCCTGGACAAAGACGTGCGTCTAATTGTCGGCCTTGCCGTTACAATCGCTGTGCTGGCGCTTTTCAACGCTGGCTTGGCGCTTGGCGAACAGATATGTTCGGCCAGGATTGGCCAGGGAATTGTCTTCGATCTCAGGACCAGAGTCTTTTCTCACATACAGAAAATGCCAATCGCCTTTTTCACTAGGGCTCAGACTGGAGCCTTGGTTTCCCGATTGAACGTCGATGTCCTGGGCGCTCAGCAGGCGGTGTCAGACATTTTATCCAACGTAATCGGGAATATCCTTGGCGTCGTAATGGTCATCGCAGCTATGTTTTTGATGTCGTGGAAGATAACCCTGGTAGCGCTGATAATAGTCCCCTTGTTCGCAATTCCGGCACGCTATATGGGTCGGCGTCTGGGAACTATCGCCCGCGAGGGCTATGAGCTGGCAGCTGAAATGAACACCACCATGGCAGAGCGGTTCAATGTTTCCGGGGCCCTGCTGGTTAAACTATTTGGGCGAAGAGGCGAAGAAGACACCGATTTCTCACGAAGAGCTGGGCGGGTTAGAGATATCGGCGTGACACAAGCGATGTATGCCCGCATACTTTTCGTATCCCTTACCGTTACCGCAGCACTAGCCACAGCCCTGGTTTACGGATGGGGAGGAATCATGTCAGTGCATGGCTCATTCCAAGTCGGAACACTTGTGGCCATGACCGCGTACCTTAGCAGACTGTATGGCCCGCTAACCCAGCTCTCAAATATCAACGTGGATGTCATGACAGCACTTGTATCATTCGATCGTATATTCGAGGTGCTCGATCTGGAACCTATGATCAAAAACAGTGAACACGCGCAACCAATAAAGCGTGGACCTGCAACTGTGGAATTCGACAATGTCAGCTTCTCCTACCCGAGTGCCAGCGAGGTCTCCCTGGCGTCACTTGAATCCGTTGCCGTTCCTGAAACCCATCGTCCCCAGCAGGTCCTTTACGACATCAGCTTCAGGGCTGAACCCGGGAAAATGGTCGCCCTCGTCGGACCATCCGGAGCCGGGAAAACTACGATCATCCAGCTGGTGGCTCGACTATATGACGTCAAATCAGGATGCATCAAGATAAACGGAATCGATATCAGACAAGTTACACTTGACTCACTCCGAGAAGTCGTAGGCATGGTGACCCAGGATGCCCATATGTTCCATGACACCATAAGATCCAACCTCGCTTACGCCCAGCCGGATGCAACTGAAGCTGAAATGAAAGATGCCCTTGAAGCGGCACAGATTCTTCCTCTGGTGGAAAGCCTCCCGCAGGGATTGGACACTTTAGTTGGGGAACGCGGCTATCGGTTGTCGGGCGGAGAGAAACAGCGGATAGCCATAGCGCGCCTTCTTCTTAAGGCTCCAGATATCGTCGTACTTGATGAAGCCACAGCACATCTTGATTCCGAGTCCGAACTAGCCGTCCAAAAGGCACTCAAGAATGTCCTCTCAGGTCGCACGTCTCTGATCATAGCCCACAGACTTTCAACTGTCCGCGATGCCGACCTAATCGTAGTAATTGATAAGGGCAGAATCGTGGAACAAGGTAACCATAGCAAGCTGATTGGTGAAAATGGGCTTTACGCGGAGCTGTACCGAACCCAGTTCAGAATCCAGGAGGACGACGAAGAGACCTCTCCCCCGGACTATATCCATCGCTAGCTCGGACTTTGTTCCAGATACCCTTTTCCTGAATAAAACCATCAAATCTGGATAAACCCAGGGGCTTAGGGGTTAGTTGTGGCAAGAAATATCGGATGCTTCCGTAACTAGACCAAAGCGAAGTAGATCTCTGAAAACTCTATTTGAACTGCATCGCTTGAGATCTAATTCAGAGAGCTCCAGACCCGCTCCGGACTCAACGGCATATCGATATGGCGAATGCCAAATTCTGAAAGCGCATCTATTACTGCGTTTACCACTGCCGGGGTCGAACCGATACTTCCTGACTCACCGATACCTTTTACTCCCAGTTCATTGCGGTCAGATAGTGTCTCTTGAAAAGTCCCATCGAAGGAAGGAACCTCACAGGCAGAAACGATTAGATAATCGGCAAATGTCGAAGTTAATGGATTGCCTTCCGTGTCGTAGCGAAGTTCCTCGTAAAGTGCCTGAGCTATCCCTTGGGATACTCCGCCATGAACCTGTCCTTCTGCGATCAACGGATTGATTATTCTTCCCGCATCGTCACAAGTTATCAGCTGGCGCACCTTTACATGACCTGTCTCTATATCTACTTCGACCACTGCAATATATGCTCCATTGGGATAAGTGGGCTGGCTTCCCTCAAAAGTCACAGTCTCTTCCAGCCTTCTTCCAGCTTCAATCTCACTTTTGGCCAGATCCTGCCAGGTAAGTGCAATTTCCGGTGTGCCCTGGACATAGAACTGACCCTTATCAGTATCCAGCACTATATCGTCCACACTCGCCTCTAACATATTTGCCGCAAGTTCCCTGCTGCGCTCAACAAGTTTCACAGCTGCCCTGTGAACTGTCACCCCGGCACTTTGCAGTGATTTTGAGCCAAAGGTGTCTCCCCCTATGGGAACTTCATCGGTGTCACCATAGATGAACTTGACTTTTGCCATTTCGATACCCGTCTGCTCTGCCACTATCATTGCCCAAACGGTAGCATGACCCTGACCATGCGGAGAAGATCCGGTTTTGACCACTATAGAGCCGTCCTCAAGCACCTCAACCGAACCTGACTCCGGAGGCGAAAGACGCCCGGCTACGTCTACAAATACCGACATTCCAATTCCCAGACGGCTCCTGCCGCCAGCCTCACGAATGCGAGCTTGCTCTAAGCGCAGCTGATCATATTTGCTCAGCTCCAACACTGTATCAAGCGCTCCAGTAAGATTGCCCGAATCATACTTGGTGCCAGTAGCAGCTAGGTAAGGGTAACTGGATTTAGGTATAAGATTGCGCCTGCGAACCTCAGCTGGATCAAGGCCGAGCTCAGAGGCAAGCAGATCCATCATTCGCTCAAGGGCGTAAGCGGGTTCGGGGCGACCGGCTCCCCGATAGGCACCAGTTGGAGTGGTGTTAGTTAAAACAGAGCGACCTTTCAATCTGGCGCGGGGAATTGCATAAGGACCTGTCGCTAGCAGCCAACCAACCGCAGGCATTCCGGTCCCAATGCCGGTGTATGCGCCATTGTCCTGCAACACGTCGAAATCGACAGCGCCAACAATTCCGTTTTTGTCAGCTCCTATGGTAATTGTGGTTATCTGTCCACGGCCGGTAGTTAACGACACCATACTTTCAGAACGGGTCTCAACCCACTTAAGCGGACGACCCAGAATTCTACTTAGGACCGGCACTAACAGCTCTTCAGGATAAGCGAACGCCTTAGCGCCAAAACCGCCCCCAACTGCTACAGGACGAAGCCGGACACGATCTTTGTCAACTCCAAGCACCCTTGCAAATGCGGGTTGCGCCAGGTGAGGAGCCTGCGTGGAAAGCCAAATCGAAACACGTCCGTCCTCCTCCCACTTAGCGATACAGCCCCTTACCTCCATAGGAGCGGACAAAACTCTGTGATTGATCAGTCTCTGGCTGAGCACAATATCAAACCCGTCAAAGATCAGATCTGAATCACCAAATTCAAATGAAGCAACCACATTGGTGCCGGCTTGCGGGTACAAAAGCGTTCCATCTTGGCAGGCCTTTTCGGGGTCTACAACAGCTGCCAGCGGATTGTATTTGACATCAACCAGAGCTATCGCATCTTCTGCAAGCGAGGGATGCTCTACCACCACTGCAGCAATGGGCTCTCCAACGTACCTGACCTTGTCATGGGCCAGCAGTGGACGCCCAAGAAGTTCAGCATTGACCCTACCTCCTGCTAACGCCGGTGAAGGAATGTCAGTGAGATCAAGATCAGAAGCTGAAAAGGCTCCAACCACACCGGGCATTTGCCGCACTGACGAAAGATCAACAGACTCAAGTTCAGCATGGGCTACCGAAGAACGCACATATGCAACGAAAGCCGAACCATCAACAGTAAGGTCCGAAATATATTTTGCACTCCCGGTCAATAACTCTTTGTCTTCTAAACGAAGCTCACGCCTGCCAATTACTGTCATGAAACCCCCCCAAGCTACTGAGTATTGCCCCACAATTAGCACATAAATCGTTACTTGTCTCCGCACTTCAACCCAATCGAAAACTGTCCCGATCTATAGCACAGTCCACCTGGTCGCACTAACCCCCATTTGCGTACAAGTATCGGCTGCCAAAACGAGAATTCGATCCGCCACGACTGCTGCTACCTTTGGCTACTAACTTAAATATTCGCTAATTCTGTAACCCAAAGCAATAACCAGTGCTGGGCAACTCGCGGCTCAGCGCACACTGAAAACCGAATCAAAATACTACAAATACAAAACGGGAGCCAACACAACACCGGCTCCCGTTTCAAATAATCAAAATCATTTGGCTAACTTATCAGCTAATACGCTTCCGCTGGAAGAATCCCCAAGCACAAACCGCTGCAAACACACCTATCGGAATGGCAAAGGTCAATACTCCACCAGCCGGAGTATTAGACACTAACGTTGCTATCATTTCAACAAACCTCCTAAACCACAAACATTGTGCGTTATAAAACTTTCATTTGGGACTGCCCTAAGACAGTCCCAACATAATGTCACTTTCTAAATTACATAAAATATGATGAAGAAAATGACCGAAATCAGCACCATGAAGTTCCAGAAATAGTTGAATGCATCAACGCTAGCTCTGAAATTCTCAGCCATGGGAAGCTTCGAAAGCCCAGCACCACCATCTTGTGCTAAAGCTTTTCTGGCCCGGATAGACCTTGCTACCAAAGTCTCTAACCAGTACATGGACAGGAACATTACCCCTGAGTAAACAGGAACAAATGCAATGTACACACCGGCGTATCCGGATGCCCCTGGCAAAAAGTTCAGTCTGGTTAATTCCCAGACCTGCAGCCCTATAGCCAACAGTCCGAGAAGTAACGAAATCACTGAACCAACCTGCCAGTCGAAAGAGTAACCCTTCTTCATACGCCATGTGGAGTAGTTAGAAATAAATGCACTAACCACTACCAGCCCAAGGATAACCGAGCCAACCAAAGTTGAGGCGGTTACGCCGTGAGGATCAAACAAACCATGGCTATCAAGTGACTTGAGATAGAAAAACGCAAATGCTATCCCTGCAAAGAGCATGGTCGTCGAACCGATTATCAGGCGGGAAGCGGTCCAAATGGCGCCCAGCCCCATATCGTGATGCAACTGCTCTTCGTCAATCACGGGTCGATTTTCAGTTATCTCACTCATGAAGCACCTCCAACTGATGCAGGAGCAGTAACATCTCCGTTAGTTCCCCACTCCACCATCGGAATAGCGTTCGGGTCACCATACTCGTATGGACCAGACTGGATAACCGGAATTGTGTCAAAGTTATGAGGCAGCGGAGGCATAGCACCCTGCCATTCCAAACCTCTTGAGTGCCAAGGGTTTTTCGGCGAAGGCTTGCGTACCACAGCCAGCTGCCAGACAAATGTGACAACAAAGAAGGTCAAAGACAGTCCCAGCAAGTAGGCACTGATTGAAACCCAGTCATTCAACGTCTGAAGCCTATGGGCATACTCGAAAACTCGACGAGGCTGTCCAAGTAATCCAATTGCGAAAAGTGGAAGGAACGTTGAGTTGAAAGTTATGAACATTGTCCAGAAGTGGATCTTTCCTAACTTCGATGAGAGCTGAATTCCGGTAATTAAGGGGGTCCAATAATAAATGGCACCAAATACTGCGAATATCAAAGCACCCATGATGGTGTAGTGGAAGTGGGCCATAACGAAAAAACTACCGTGAATAGTCACGTCAGCAGGAACGTCTGACAGGTACACACCCGAAAGCCCACCAAACAAGAAGTTGAAGAACAATCCCGCAACAAACAGCATCGGGACGTCAAATTTGATCCTTGCCTTCCAAAGAGTTCCCATTCCAACCAAGTACAAGAAACCAGTAGGAATTGAAATCAACTCTGTTGTAAGCATGAACATTGGACGCATGTCTGGGTTCATACCGCTCTGGAAAAGGTGGTGCTGCCATACAAAGAAGGAAAGTACCGAGACTCCGATCATCCCGGCAGCAGAAGTCTTGTAACCGAAAAGCGGCTTGCGGCAAAAGACTGGTGCCAGTTCGGAAACAATTCCGAACCCTGGAACCGCCAGAAGGTAAACCTCCGGATGGCCAAAGAACCAGAAAAGGTTCTCCCACAGGAACGGACTACCACCGTGAGCTCCATAAAGAAGTGAAGTCTGAGCAGTTCGATCGAGAGCCATGACATACAAGCCGTCGATCAGTACTGGCACAGCCAAAACCATCATGAACGCAGTGGCCATCAGTGACCATACCAAGATAGGCAATCTACTCCAGCGCATACCAGGTGCTCTGTAGTTGATTATGGTGGCAATCATGTTCGTGGATGCACAAATCATTGAAAAGCCCATCAGGGCAAAGGCCATGATATAGGAGTCTTGCCCAACCCCCTGTTGGATTGAAAGCGGGGCATATCCAGTCCAACCTGACTGGAATCCACCCATCCATAGGGCTGAAAGCAAAATTACAAATGAAGCTGGAGTGAACCAGAAAGAAGCTGCCTCAAGGCGAGGAAATGCGACCCTCTTGGCACCAATCATCAGCGGAATCAGGTAGTTACCGAAAGGACCCATGACGACTGATGTCATCATCATCATCATCAGAGTTCCGTGTTCGCTAACAACTTCCAAATAAATATCCGGACTGAAAATATGGTTTGTCGGCGACAACAACTCGGTACGAATGGCAAGCGCCAACAGGCCAGCCACAAAAAAGTAAGTCAGCATACCGAAAAGGTACTGAACACCTACAACCTTGTGATCCAAGGTGAAGCGGAAATACTTTCCTACACCCTTTTCGTAACTTGGTTCATCGCCAGCTGGCTCACAACCAAAAATCTTCTTAATCGGGTAGTTAAGGGCACCAAGGCCTGCAAACCAGCCAACGGTACCAAACAGATATCCAAGGATTACGGCAATGTCGTTCTGACCCGACCCTTGAACTTGCTGGTATCCGCTGGCGATCGCATTGCCTGCCCAGTGGCCGAATAGGTATCCAATCGCCCCGGCTATAAGTGCAGTAAGTGCATTCAGCCGGAAACCTTTACCCCTAGACGTACCATTGGCAGGGCTATCGCCTGGCCGCCCAACTCCCGTTGGAGCGGACATATCAATTGCCATAAAAGTATCCTCCACTCTTTTGAGAGCAAACCCTCAAAAGACAGATCGAAAGACCTCTAGTGTAAGAAGCCATTTTTACAAGTTTCCATTCGGATCACCAGGTGGGTAATAGCCGCCACCTGCGCCGGTGTAAGAAGGAGTGTAAGTCGTTGCATACTTGGGAAGCAACTTGGTCACAGCAGCATTCTGCTTCTCCAAATTGGTAGCCCAGGTATTGAACTGAGACGGTGTAACCACAGTGCCGTAGTTGTACATAGCACCGTGCCATACACCACAAAGCTCGTCACAACGAACTGTAAACCTGCCGAGTTGATCCGGCTTTGCATAAGCGACGTTGTTGACATCCGGGTTAGCGTCTGCCTTAACACCAAGCTGATAAGCCCAGAAATCATGAATAACATCAAGAGAAGTCACATTGAACTGAATCTGAGTGTTATTCGGAAGCTCCAGTGAAGTGGTCTCCATGCCCCCATACTGCGGGAAACGATAGGTAAATCTCCACTGCTGAGCAATGACCTGAACCTGGAGCATGTGGTGCGAAGCTGGCTTCCAAATTGGACTTGGTCCCTCTCCACCACCTGCGCCCGCTGGTGCAATAAGTTCGTAGGTGCCAAAAACCGCCAGAGAAAGAACTGTAGCTGATGTGATGAAATACCACCAGCCCTGTACCTTGCGGTTTCCCTTAAGGTACATTCCATCGCCGTCAGCCCAGCTTTCACCCTTCTTGAGCCGCCACGTGATCGTGGCGTATCCCATGTAGATCCAGACGAAAAGCAAAACAGGAGTTGCAACTGTCGAAAGAACCTTGATGTCAAACTGCTGACCTCTTGCCTGGTTTGTCATTGTACCAGGAGGAAGATGAGGCCCAAGAACAAAATAGATCAGCGATGATCCAATTATCGAAGCCACTAGCCAGATTATAAAAATCCTGGTTCCGTGCTTTCGAGTATCACCTGATATCTTTGGAGATACACCGGCCATCAGGCATTCACCACCTTTAAGAATCCAGCCATATACCCCACAGTTGTCATAGGACCGCCATTACCCATGAGGTAACCTAGGCCGCAAGGAATGAAGCACTGCCAGCGAAAGGTACCGGTATTTCCAGTAGTAAAACTGAACTTGGTGGTAACGTGAGCTTCGCTCAGATTACAAGGACCGGTAGTACAGAAGTTCTTTTCTTTTCCTGAAACGCCATAAAAGGGAACAACAATTCCCAATGACGGGACGGCAAACGTGTGAGCAATTCCATTACCCTTGTTAGGGTTGACCAACGACACGGTTTTCCCGTTGATGTTGACGGTGCCACCAGTGGTCCCCTGGATCTTGCCCCACAAAGGATTTCGAAGCGCTCCACCGGAATCGTACTCATACACTGTTACGTTCACTTTGGTATGCGCTGGTACCTGGAGGAGCGTTGTCTGCTTCCATTTTCCAGCGGCGTCTTGAGCCCAGTATCCAACCCAATTCGGATGCGGTCCGACACCAACCGCGCCGTCAGTTTGAAGTACTAGGTTTACCGAACCAGGATGAGTAGAAGACGGTGTCGCCGCAACTGTCGGTGGCCTACTGCGAAGATATCCAAAAATACCAAACAGAATCAAACTGATCCCGATGGCAAAGGATACCAACACGGCAGCCACCCGTGCTCCTTTCGACAATTTAACCCCCTTCGATAGTAAATCAACTATCTAGTTATTTATCTTGGTTATCTATCTATCTTGCTTGGTCGTAAAAGTCAGGAAATAAAAACTTCCTGTGCAAATACTTGGAAAATACCATAGTTCATAAAATTGCAAATTGGTTGACTTTTTACGGTTTCTTTTGAACAAATAACCAATTTGTAACTCCCCCACAAAAAATCTACAAAACTAGCACCAATGCTGCACTTTTACGATATCATTAACTGGAATACCTGATCCCAGGTTTTTAGGATCTCTCTCAGATGCATCATGCATCTATCTTGGATAGCCCCAATATGCCACCTAGAGATTTTTTGGCATCTCTAGCAAGATGTTAGAGCCGCCGTCATGAGAATGCAATCGATTTTTTTGCCACCACGGTCGGTGCCAAAAGATTGCGTTAGATAAACCGGCTGACAGCCACAAATTCGAATCTCTGCCGCTTCCGATCAATTTTTTACTATCTTGGCAATACCCTGCTTAAGCGTAGACAGCGAAATCTGCCCTGCGATATAGTCGACCACCACACCTTTTGAATTTATAAACAAAGTGGTTGGAAGACCGATGAGATGAAATGGCTGAACCAGGCTGCCGGATCCGTCAAATCCAGTCGGGTAGGTAACTCCTGCCGATTTCAGGAGCGCTTGGGCCGGACCCCTAGTATCATTTTCGTCCACCCCAATAAACTGGACTTTACCCGCATCCATCTTTGACAGACTGGCAAATTCAGGAAGCTCAGTTTTGCACGGCACACACCAGGAGGCAAAGAAATTGAGAACTAGCGGATGACCTATGTAGCTTTTCAAAGACAACTTTTGTGATGCGGTAGCCACTGTGGTTAACGAAAACCCTGGAACTACTTTACCAACCAACGGGCCGCCATTCTGGACACCAGTGTATTTGGTTGAGACAGACGATGATCCTGAGGACACGCTGCTGGTAGTCAAAGATACTGCCACCGCGTATATAACGAGAATTACAACCGTTGCAATCAGACCGAAATATATGATCCTCCGTGGATTTGGTCTTTGCCCGGTCGATTGGTCATTAGTAGTGTCTGACAAGAATATCTATCCCCATAGCCAAAAATAAAAGTGTCAAATAGGTAATCGAATAGCTAAATACCCTCATCGCCACTTTGGGTGAACAGTTTCTGTAAAGAACTACCGTGTACCCAAAAAAACCGGCTCCGAGAACTATTGCGGAGAGAGTGTAAATAATACCTAGATGAGCAACCGGTGCCAGCACCAGCGTGCATGCCCACAAAATTACGGTGTAAATGACTATCTCGCGAGCTGTTCGCTTCGCCGTGGCCACTGAAGGCAGCATCGGCACATTTGCACTGGCATAATCCTCCTTATACCTAAACGCAAGCGCCCAGAAATGCGGAGGAGTCCAAAGAAAAATAATCAGGAACATGATTATTGGCGTCCAGGATACCGAATTTGTGACTGCCGCCCAGCCTACTAAAACTGGAGCTGCCCCGGCGGCGCCACCTATCACGATATTTTGAGTAGAAGACCTCTTAAGCCACAAAGTGTAAACAAAAATGTAAAACAAAGCAGCAGCCAGTGCAAACATAGCGCTCAACAGATTTACAAAAACTGCAAGAACTACAAATGCCAGCACCTCAATAGAAATCGCAAAAACAAGAGCGGCTGTTGGAGAAATCTCACCAGTGACAAGAGGCCTTTTCTGCGTCCTCTTCATAATCGCGTCAATGTCCCGGTCAACCCACATGTTGACTGCGTTGGCCCCCCCGGCTGAAAGTGTTCCGCCGATCAGGGTAACGAGGATCAAGCCGATATTCGGAATACCTTGTTTGGCCACGATCATTGCCGGTACCGTGGTTATAAGAAGCAACTCAATAATTCGCGGCTTCATCAGAGCGATGTAGCCTTTGATTACCCGCATTGTGTCTTTATCTGATTGTCTTGCTGTTCCTACAAATAAATTCATTTGGCCCTAACACTTGTGATGATCGATCAACATTACCCGAACACTGAAGTAAGAAGCGCCTAAAATCTCCCGAAATTGCACTATAAAATTAACGTTCGGCGCTCAGTGGCCTCAAAATCCCATCAAAAAGTATGGATCCCGTCTTTTTGAAACTCAGCGAGAAAGGCTCTTGGCTAGGATCATACTCGAACGCATTTAGTGTCACTGTCGGCAAGCTTATTACTTTTGGGGAATCTAACATGAACCACAGCTCCAGAATTTCTCAATTGAGATCTATGCTGGATGAATCCTCCGGCGAGATCCTGATAGTGTCAAATCTGACAAATATACGTTATTTGACCGGATTCACCGGATCAGCTGGACTGCTGATAGTCAGCTCCAATCGACACAACTCGGCAGTTCCAGCTCTGCTTCTTACAGACGGACGCTATCAAGAACAGTCTGCCCGTGAGACGAAAGAGTGCCAACAGTTTCTAGATATTTTCATTGGCTCGCCCGAACGTCAAATCGAATCGGCTGTGAAATTCATCGGAAGTAGCACTAAAACAATGATCGACCCCTACACCACGACGGTTGCTCAATTCAATAAATGGACTGACAGCCTTGGCAATCGGCCTCTCGAATCGGAAGTAGGGATTGAGACCTTGCGGAGGATCAAAGATAGTGATGAAATTGAACTGATTCGCAAGGCCAGTCGCATCGCTGACAAAGCCTTAATAGAAACCCTTCCTCAACTTCTTCATTCACCTACCGAAGTAGAATTTGCAGCTGAACTAGATTACAACATGAGAAAGCTGGGAGCGGAAGGTCCGTCGTTCGAGACCATTGTCGCATCGGGTGAAAACTCTGCTATGCCCCACGCTAGGCCAACTCTGAAAACCATCCGGGAAGGCGAGGTGGTGGTAATTGATTTTGGTGCAACAGTGGAGGGATATCACTCCGATTGCACAAGAACTTACTATCTTGCAAGCCAAGCTCCCGCAGAATTTGATAGGGCATACAATGCCGTTTCCGAAGCGCAGCATCTGGGGTGTCAGGCCGCAGCCAAGGAAGTGGAAATTTCCCGAATTGACAAAACTTGCCGGGAGACTCTGGACTCCTACGGGATGCTCGAGTTATTCACCCATGGAACCGGTCACGGAGTAGGTCTTGAAATACACGAATTACCATGGGTTTCCTCTGGAAATTCTATTCCGCTCGAACAGGGCGATGTCATCACCGTGGAACCCGGTGTATACCTGGAAGGAAAATTCGGAATTCGAATAGAAGATACACTGGCAATCAATCAGGACTCCTTTGAACAGCTGACACAGATAGCCAAGTCACCTTATCTCGCATAAAATTCAATCCGATAGAGCAAACAAGGTGCTAGTCCACCCGAGCAAGCCCGAAGTCGGTAGAATGATATCCTGATCCGCAAAAGTTGTAATTATCTCAGTTTTAGAAGGGCAATATGGCTATTTCCACCTCCACTAACGACTTGAAGAACGGTATGACGCTGGATCTGCCTGACGGACTTTTTACTGTTGTCGAATTTCAACATGTGAAACCCGGTAAAGGTGGCGCGTTCGTCAGAACCAAACTCAAAAATATGAGAACTGGTGCTGTCCTTGAGCGAACCTACAGGGCAGATGAAAAACTCGACCAGGCGATAATTGAAAAACGGGAGATGCAGTTTCTCTACCGAGACGGTTCCGAGTATGTGTTCATGGACAATACCTCCTACGAACAATTGCAGATCTCTCAAAATGCGCTTGGATCTTCTGCAAACTTCCTAAAGGAAGGAGACTCGGCAACCATTTCCCAATATGAAAACGAAGTAGTTAGCGTTGAACTGCCAGCCGCTGTCGAACTTACAGTTTCCGAAACAGAGCCAGGTGTCCAAGGTGACAGAGTGTCCGGAGCCAGAAAACCGGCTACCGTAGAAACTGGGCTGGTATTACAGGTTCCATTGTTTATCGAACCAGGGGAAAAGATTAAAGTCGATACCCGAACCGGAGAATACATAACACGTGCCTGAACATACTAAAGGTGACGAGGTAAAAAGACTTGAAGATCCTCAGCAGGAAATCAAAAGTGCCCAAGACTGGATAGTCCCGCTGGCCTCTCGAAGAGAGGGCAGAGAAAGAGTTATTTCTCTACTGTATGAGATGGAAATGAAATCCTGCAGCCCCACTGAGCTTCTCGGTGAACTGACCCTAAATCCGGATAACTTCGTTTTGGAACGGTTTATGGGGATATGTTCCAAAAGAGAGCAGCTGGATATGGAAATTAATTCACTTTCCAAAGATTGGGAAGTTGAAAGAATGCCACTTATCGACCGCATAATCGCAGAACAAGCCTTATATGAACTGTTATTTTGCCCGGAAATCCCCACTGGGGTAATCCTCTCAGAAGCGGTCGAACTGGCTCAAAACTTCTCCACCGATGGATCTGGAAAATTCATCAATGGTCTTTTATCTGCAGCTGCCAGACGAGTACGCGCAAATTAGGAACTGACCCTAGTTTGCGCCGGTAATAAACTTGGGAAGCGAATTGAGTCCATCCAATTTCAGCTGTGGAGCCGGCATCGAGAGGCTCTTGGCAGTCGAATCAATAACTTTCTGGGCACTGCTTTGAGCAATCCCCATAGCTCTGGCCTTGGCTTTCATATCGTGGCTCAGAGCAGGCGTAAGTCCCGAGTTCAATGCCGTCTGAACATCCGCAATAAGCTGTACCGCATTTGGGTATGCCCAGGTGTCCATGTCACGCAAAACTCGTCCAAGATTGTATTGAGTCAAAGTGGTAGGAACAGTCTGAGTTGACATATTTAAAAGATCACTATTAACTGCTACGGAACAATTCGGCTGAGCCTGACTAACAATCCTCTTGGCAGTTACCAGGTCCTTGGATTTCCCCGTTTCAATGTCATTGAGTACCGTCATGGAATCAGACACGCTGGCATTACATGACAACATATCGGTCTGTACAGTGTTGACAAACGTGGTGAAGTCTCCTTTTTTGGTAGCAGCATTAGCTGGCCGCCCAAGATCAGACACAATAATCACCGCTATTAAAAGCAGTGCAACTGGAAGTACGATTTTCGTACGCTTATACCAAGGCCGTAAAGTTTCACTATTTACCGATGAACTACTTAGCATCTAATCCCATTCTCGCATCTAAAACCAAAACTTTATTTGTCTAAAGACACCAACATATTTGAAATGCAACCACAATAATGCAGTCACCAGCGTCACAAATCGTTGCAGGCTTACCAACTAAACCAGAAGGTCCCTAAGGTTCAATAGGATTTGCAACTAACCCGACAGTCCATCCATAAATTCCACCAGCACCTCGCGGACGAGGTCAACGTCAATGTCCCGAACCACTTCAACCCCAGATGGAGAATCGAGCACAAACGTCAGCGTTCCAAATGACTTCTTGTCCTTAGACATTACCCCGATGACTAAATCGGGCTCCACTTTTACCGGAAGCCTACTTGGTAAGCCATAAGATTCGACCACTCTATAGTGATCCAAAACTCGCTGGGAGCTGATCCTTCCCATCCGATGGGCCAACTTGGCAGCGAATATTAACCCTATCGCCACCGCCTCCCCGTGCCTGAAATCGAGCCGGGAATCCTCAAAACCAAGTGCCTCTATGGCATGGGCTAATGTATGGCCATAGTTAAGAAGTGCCCTCTTATCTCCTTCACGCTCATCGTCTTCTACAAATTGGGCCTTGATGTTAACGCACATGGCAACCTGCTCTACGAGCGGCAGTTTCTCAAGCCCTTCAGCTCCTAAAAATGCGTACTTAGCCATCTCCCCCAGGCCACACAGATACTCCCGTTGAGGCAGAGAATCAAGTGACGAAATATCGCAGATCACAAAACTGGGTTGCCAAAAAGCGCCCACCAGGTTTTTACCTTCTGGAAGGTTTACACCAGTTTTGCCGCCTATAGCTGCATCTACCTGACTTAGTAGCGTGGTAGCGACAGTGCCGTAACGAATCCCCCGGTGAAAGCTGGCAGCTGCAAATCCTGCGGTATCACTTACCACTCCACCACCAATTGCAACCACCATATCCCGACGGTTCATGCCCATGGAAGCAAATCTGCTGCAAAGCATGGCGATGGTATCCAACGACTTTGCATGTTCACCAGACCCCATATACACAACTGCTGAAGGAATTTCCAGCTCGGGCAGGATTCCCACCGATTCCTGAGTCACTATCGCTACTTTGCCAACGTCTGAAGGTATGTGTTGAGCCAAATCTCGAACCAGCTGTTCGCCAACATAAACCGGGTAACTTCGGTCACCCAAATTGACAACAATTTTCTGGTTAAATCTGGACATCAAAAGCCTCTCATATGCAAACTTTATTTCATACTCTAACTAACTTGCCAAGCATTTCGATAACTCGCGTAGATGCCTCTACGGCATCAATTGAATCCATATCCAGAACTATGTCGGCTAAAGAGGAGTACATCGGGTCGCGTTCTCGAACCAGCTCCTCGATGCGGAGCCGAAGATCCCCACGAAGCAGGGGCCTCGAGTAACCGCCCGAAGATAGACCGTCCAGGCACTTTCTTTTACTCTTCCGCAGTTACTTTCACTTACTACAGTTCCACCACCAAGAGATATCACCGATATGACTTTAGAGCTCAAAAAGTCTTCCAACAGCTCGGTCTCAATGATCCTAAAATAGTCCTCGCCATAATGGGTAAATATTTCAGAAATCGACTTACTCTGATGCAATTCAATTTCCAGATCAAGATCCACCCAGGGTACCCCTAGCTGAAGTGCCAGCTCCTCACCTACCCATGATTTACCAGCACCTGGCATACCTGTCAAACAAATATGGCGATCAAGCTCGGCGGCAGATAACTTCAAAGACTTAGATCCCCTTTGCCGCAGAAGGGTTCTCGTTCAAATGCAACGCATATTCCTGCGCATTTCGGGTAAATTCAGCTACCGAATCTCCGCCAAACTTCCTCAGAGACTCATTGGCAAGAGTAATCGCGACCATCGATTCGGCCACCACTCCCATTGCCGGAACAGCAGTCACATCTGTCCTCTCTTTGAAAGACACAGCCTCTTCTTTGGTGGCAACATCGACTGTCATTAGAACTGGTCTATTCAGAGTTGCAAGGGGCTTCATCCAGGCAGTGAGGGCAATCATCCCACCTGTTGACATTCCGCCCTCAATTCCTCCAGCTCTTAGTGTGTCCCGTAGGTATGATTTGGATTCTGAATCCCAGCGTATTGCGTCATGGGCTTCCGAACCCCGCAGGCCCGAAACCACTGTGCCCTCGCCAAGTGATACCGCTTTGACCGCCTGGATACTCATTACTGCCTGAGCCAACAAACCATCAAGTTTGCGATCCCAATGCACGTGACTTCCCAGCCCTACTGGAGTCCCAAACACCAGTACTTCAGCAGCTCCACCCAGCGAGTCTCCGACCTTGGCGGCAGCCTTGATCTCCGCCACCATTGCCTCTTCAGCCTCGGGACTGAAACATCTCACTCTAGAGTTATCAATTACTTCTAAATCTGCAGGCTCCGGCCTGGCGGCACCGCCTACAGACGCTGCTCCAATTTGCACTATATGAGAGATTACCGACACTCCCAATTTCGACAAAAGAGCTTTGGCAAGGCTGCCTGCAGCCACTCTGGCCGCGGTCTCCCGGGCAGAAGCCCTCTCAAGGACATCTCTGGCATCATCGAAACCATATTTCTGCATTCCCACCAATTCAGCGTGACCCGGCCTTGGTTTGGTCAATACCTTTTCCGGTTTTCCAGGCTCGGGCGACATCTCAATCTCCCATTTTGGCCATTCTGTGTTGGCAATCTCGATTGCCACTGGAGAACCCAAGGTCCGGCCGTGGCGGATCCCTCCCAGCAATGTGAGCTCGTCCATCTCAAATCGCATCCTGGGACCTCTTCCGTATCCGAGTCGCCTCCGGCTGAGCTCGGCCTGAATCTCTTCTTTGGTAATTTCCAAGCCCGCTGGGAGCCCTTCAACTATAACTGCAAGTCCTTTACCATGGGACTCGCCGGCAGTTAGAAATCTAAGCATGGTAAGAATCTAATAGATCTCACCGCTGGACTGGGTAACAGGCGAACCAAGAGCTTGACATCCTCCCCCTCTATGGATCTGCTGATTCCATTTATTCAGCGGATCGCTGCCACTGCGTCTTTCGGAAATCGGCGCTTCACTCTGTCACTGTGCTCAACCTATCTGGGCTTTGAACTGCCATGGAACATGGATCAGAGGATTCTAAAACTAATCAACAGAACCGCGCTGGTAAGAAAAGGGACCATAGGGATACCCCGCCAGGGTGGGACCGTCAGATACCTCAGTACCGGAAAAGCAAAAACAGCCAGAACGTTGGCTATCAGCAATATTTCAAGAATGGTAAAAAAAGAACCAATCGGAGTTAGGACCGCTGCTAAAACATATCCCAGTTTTATATCACCACCGCCAATCGAACCAGGCTTGATCAAATTCACAACCACAAGAGGAAATGCGTAACCGATAGTCAACAACAATGATTTTACAAACCCTGGAAAACCAAGATAAAAACAGAGGACTCCCCCGCACATAACAGATCCAAGTATCAACAGTTTGTCCGGCACCTTTCTAACATCAAGGTCGATAGCACCAAGCACGGGAAATAGCAACAGCTCGATGACTATAAAAACTTTGAAAGATGAAGGGAACTGACTCCTGGGGGGCAACCAAGGTACAAAAGTGAAAAAGAGCCAAACCAGCACTAGCATGAGGTGACCTAAACTAGGCAAACGCCAAATCCGAATTTCCTCATTGCGGTAATCGAAAATAGAGATCGATACCACGTATCCGGACACCTGGCACACAAGTAACCAAATCAAACTTTTCAATGGAACCTACTCCCAGTACGGGTTTATCAAACTGGGAGCAATCAGCTCCAAATATGCAACTTTTTCGGGCTAAAAGTTACTGAATTTCAGTGGTAGGGACAAAGTAGCGATGGATGTACTCTCAATGCATTTCCAAGAAGAATCGAACGGATAATAATTACCCGCGCAACCAGCTCACAGCTTTCTCCCAAGCCTGTTCAGCAGCCTCAGGATGGTACCGATCCGGATTGGCATCGTTATGAAAAGCATGCTGAGCGCCCTCGTAAATTATCTTTTGAAAAATCTTTCCGTTGTCGCTCATGGCTTTTTCAATTTCGGGAATCCCCGCGTTGATTCGATCATCGAGTCCGCCATATATCGCCAGTACACGGGCCGTGATCGCCGGTACGTCTTCTACAGGAGGATTTGGACCATAGAAAGGCACAGCCCGCGAGATGCGTGAATCCTTTGTGATAAGTCGCCACGCCATCCCTCCACCAAAACAAAAACCAATTACACCAATTTTCTCTGGGTCAACAGACTCATCAGACTGTAGCAGTGACACCGATGCAATCAGATCTTCCACCAGCTCTCCCCTGTCGATCGTTGCCAGCGCTGCTGTAACATCCTCAGGTGAAGAGAATGCGCCAGTTCCCCCCCTTCGGGACAGGAGATCCGGGGCCATTGCTACAAAACCTTCACGGGCCAGCCGGCGCGCTACATCCTCCACATAGGGAACCAGTCCTTTGTTTTCATGTATCACCAGCACTCCCATATAGCGACCCGGATCATGGGGTTTGGCCAAATAATTTAGAACCTCAGTTTGACCCGCTTTGGCTACCAACCGGTATGTGACGACATTCCCCTCAATCAATTCGGGCGAACCTAAACTTCCTGTAGAAACCATGTTTAAAACAGGCTCAAAATCCGTGGAACCTCCAGTGACCACGGCCATCCGGTCAAAAGCCTCAAGTCTGCGCTCCTTCTCTTCTAAAGAGATATAACCCAAGTTGGCCTCTTCGACGATTTCGTCACGCAAATAATCTTTAAGTTCCATCTATACCTCCTAAGGGTCTTGAAAGTCGCTTCTATACCGGTTGGATTAACTGACTCCAAGCTATCGGCTCACTGCATTTTTCTGCTGCCTGATTGGGAGGTACCGACAAGTCCCAATCCTTTGCGATAACTCTTCTCCCAGTAAATCCATCAGATAGATCAGAAGCCAACCAAACTGCTGGCGGCCCCATAACCAGTGGATCAACCAGTTTTGACCTATCCAGTCCATCCGCATCCGGAACAAAAGCAGTATTGGCAGCACCACCAGGAATCAAAACATTTACTGAAACGCCGGTACCTTCGAGATCCCCAGCCATGGCTGACGCCAATGCCTCATTTGCTGCTTTAGAGGATCCATAGGGAAACATTCCTGGGCGGATCATAGTTCCCAAGCTGGTAGTCACCGTAATTATTCTTCCGAAGCCCTGTTTGACCATGTCCGGAACCACCAGATTCGACAGGCGAAGCAGAGCCACTGCATTAACTTTTAGGAACTGGGTGAATACTTCCGGATCGACCTCCCAGAACCTTATTGGATTATTGTGGTAATCTTCGCGTATCGAGGCGATACCGATTCCTGCGTTTGATATCACCACGTCAATGCGCCCAAATCGATCTTTGGAGGATGCAACGATCCTCTCCATGTCTTGACCTGAAGATACTTCTCCAACTTCTGGAACTATAACCTGATCGCTCTGACCTGCCAACTTCTCCAACAACTTCGGATCACGATCGATGGCAATCACCCGGGCTCCCGCTTTGCACAGAGAGGTGGTCATGGAAAACCCAAGGCCCCGCCCAGCCCCGGTCACCAGTGCCACTTTACCGTCCAGCGAAATTTGATGCTCCATAAAAGTCCACCCACTATGGAATTCTCTATACTTGGCCAACCGCTTAAAGAACAAGCAATTTGCAATATTGCGCCAAACAACGCAAACTAAACATCCGAAAAAACTCAACCAACTGCGGTGCGTTCCACCAATGTTACTAAGAATCGGAGCAGGAATCCATCTTCAATTCACAGTGGAGTCTGTCAGGAGCAATCTATTTTGCAAGATCGTCCAAAACCTCTGCAATTTCATCCTCGCTTGCCCTGACTCCCCCCTGGGGCTTTCCAATATCATTGAGCAAAATAAACCGCATTCCACTTCTATATTTTTTGTTCCGAATCCACACCTTATTTAGCTCAGAAATTAAGAATCTCCTCTGAGTGGGCAGGTTGAAACTAGAGAGCAAATCCCTATGAAGATCCACCAGCGATTTGGCTATCCGCCCCTGTCGATAAGAAAGATAAGCCGCCGCCATCATTCCTAAGGACACAGCATCCCCATGACGATCCGGGTCTAGAGGTAACAGCTGCTCGAAAGCGTGCCCAAAGGTGTGCCCGTAGTTCAGGAAAATACGATCTCCCTGTTCACGCTCATCAGCGGTAACGATTGCCGCCTTTATGAGAGTCGAACGATAAAGCACATCAGCAAGCACAACCGGATCGGCGGACAGTATTGCCTCCCGTTTACTGGTCAAGATATCGACCAGCTCAGGGTCGGCAATCAGTGCATGCTTAATCAGTTCGGCCAGTCCCGATCTAAATTCATACTCCTTTTGAATTACCGTCCCGGAAACATCGCTAACTACAGTGCTGGGTTGATAAATAGTTCCAACCATATTCTCTCCGTCAGAAAGATTTATCCCGTTTTTACCTCCAATTGCAGAATCAGCCTGAGCAAACAGAGTGGATGGAACCAGTGCCAGCTTCATCCCGCGGCTAAAGGTAGCTGCTACAAAACCAGAAAGATAGCAGACAGATTCGCCGCCTACTCCGATCAGCAAGTCATCGCTGTGAGCATTAGATCTGTACAACCTTTCACAAATCATTTCAACTCTGGCTATCGTTTTAGATCTGGACCCAATTGGCACCTGGATCATTTCTGGAACAAGTCCAATTGGCTTAATGCTCTCCGCCACTTCGCTGGCGACGTCTTGGTCAGGACCCGAGTAAACAATAAAACCTTTCTTCGCATGAGGAAGAGAGGGTAGCAACTGAGCAAAATGAGCTACTAGTCCTATTCCGATGTGAACCTGATGCGCCCCTCCCATCGGTGCGACCAGCACACTTTTGGTCCCGTCCGGGACCGAATTCGGTGTGGTCACCATTGCAATAATATCGCCGACTATATTTTCAGCACGCCTGCCTCCGGTATTTACTACCAGGCTTGCGACTTGGCGATAAAAGGGCAATCGGCGGTTATAAATATCTCTGACATTAGGGTTGGCCATCATCGGCCTATAGGTGTCATGACCAATCCTCAATACGGCTTCATCGTAGTCAACTTCTAGATAGACGACCATTGCGCTCTCAAGGATTAGGCGGGTTCCTGGATGCTCCACCGCTCCACCACCAAGTGCGACAACTGCATCTGGCCCATTTAGAGTCTCCACAATCGTGTCGTGTTCCATCTGCCTAAAGGCCTGTTCCCCACTCTCGACAAATATTTGTGTAACAGATCGTCGCTCCCGGCGCTCGATCAGGATGTCAATATCGACAAATGGGATACCCAGCTTTTCAGCCAACAGGTAACCGATCGTCGTCTTGCCAGCCCCCATAAACCCAACTAAAACAATCATTGCGACATCCTCGACCCACTGACTTATGGCACCTACAAACGTATCATTCACTGACAGGTTTCCCCAGATAACGCACTGTCACTCCAAGGATCTCCCCTAAAAGAAATTAGACGCCGGTGCCGCCTTCAGCTGCAATTACATATCACAGCCAAAACCACTGAATTCGACTCATGACAATCTCACAAATTACTGATTTATGCAAATAAAGTCATCCCAGCGAACTATAGATCCGTAATATTGCTCTAAAGTAATTCGAGCTGATAATAGTGTCAAAGGTTGGCAAATTGATCTGGAATACCAAAAACAAGACCATTGCAGTTGCTTGCGCAGCTATCGTGATCGCAGGTTCAATTTCCGTTACACTTTCGCTGACTGGGAATTCAAAAAAACAACCTCTCCCTCAAATTGCTGGCTCAGTTACCGGTTCAACCACAACCACTGCGGGTGTGAGCGCTAATTATCATGCTGCCCCAGGCCCTCTGTACTCGGCACAAATTCAAGCTCAAAACAAGCTCCCTGGCACTTCCGCATGGAGAATTACTGGATACCAATCGGCGCACAACATCGAAGGCTATGCCTCAAAAGTCAGTGTCAATCAAGGTAACAGTTTCACCCTTTATATCTCCACAACGTCGTCAAGTTACCAAATCCAGGCCTACCGGATGGGCTACTATCAGGGAAAACTAGGTCACCTGGTCTGGTTATCGCCAACGCTGCAAGGAATCAAACAACCGACCTGTCCTGTTCTCAAACCAAGTAACACCGTAGAATGCAACTGGAGCCCTTCCTACACCATAAAAACAAATTCGTCCTGGTTCCCCGGTGATTACCTACTCAAGCTGGTAGGCAATAACAATGCCCAAAGGTGGATCCCTATAACGGTCAGAAATGATAGGTCAAATGCCGCAGTACTTGTTGTGAACGCGGTAACCACCTGGCAGGCATACAACCGATATGGAAAGTACGACCTTTACACAGGCCCTAACGGCTATTCGGATCGAGCCACAAAAGTCTCATTTGATCGGCCTTATAGCTACTATTTCGGTCAGGGAGCGGCGGACTTTCCCGGGAACGAACTTCCCTTAGTCGCCCTGGTGGAGAAAATGGGTTTAAACGTATCCTACGTCACAGATGTTGACCTGCAAAAACGTCCTAACCTGCTGTACAACCACAGGGTAATCATCTCATTAGGCCACGACGAATACTACTCCCCTCAGATGCGCCATGCACTTACAGTTGCGCAACAGCACGGAACCAATCTGATGTTCCTGGGGGCAAATGCAATATTTCGAAGAATAAGGTTCGAGAGCACCAAAATCGGACCAGACAGAGTCGAGGTAAATTACCGAGTGGCAAGCCTCGATCCCATGAATGGGGTGAATAATGCGGAGGTTACCACTAACTGGCCAGCTCCCCCTGATCCCAGGCCTGAAAGCGCCCTAATCGGCATTCAGTACGCTTGCAATCCGGTGCGCAACGATATGGTGATTACCGACCCTTCAAGCTGGATATTTGCAAATACCGGCCTTCGCTTCGGTTCTCGCATCCACAATCTGGTTGGAAGTGAGTATGACGGCTTCGATCCCTACACACCATATCCAAAAGATTTGCAAATCCTAGCCCATTCACCAGTTCTCTGTCGGAACCAGCCAGGATTTTCAGATTTGAGCTACTACACCACAGCCAACGGCGCTGGAGTGTTTGCAACCGGAACCAACCTTTGGGTAGCCGCCCTTGGATCTCCGTGTCCTTCTTTCATGGGTAGCTGCCCCATTGCGCCGGTTGTGAAAATCACTGAAAATGTCCTGGAAGCATTCGGGTCAGGCTTGCCAGGAATCAAGCATCCCTCAATTGCCAACGCACTCAGCATATACAGGCATCCGCCAATCCCGCCACTTGTACCGTCGACCACCACGACTACCACCCCGACCCCGACCACCACCACCACCACCACCACCACCAGAGTTACAACCAGTACAACACTTCCTGGCAGCACTATCACCACAAAACCGGGAACAAAAAGCGGAGTCACGACTACTACATCTACAACCAAACCATAATTAGCAGCATCGTCGAATTCAGAAACACTGGTACCTCATAGCGTTGACCTACTGCTGGAACGCCACCAGCCGGAATATCTGGGAATCAAATCCTAAAACTAAAATCGAGAACTACTTAAGCATCTTTTCGAGGGCATTGGCAAGTTCCTCGGTCTCTTGGGCAGTAAGTTTGGACATCATGTGTTCCCTGACTCCACGGATATGGGTTTTTGAAGCTTCGATCAATTTGGTCCAGCCACTGGAAGTCAAAACAGCAAAGGTACCCCTTTTATCCTCCTTGCATCTGCGACGTTCCAAATATCCCTGCGCCACCAGATGTTGAACCCTTCGGGTCAAACCTGATCGAGAGACCAGTGCAGCATCAGCGAGTGCGGACATCCGTATTGAACCGTCTTCACCTTCAGAAGTATGGACTAACACCTCATACTCTGCAAAAGTAATCCCGTGCTCGGCAACCAGTTCCTCATCAAGCTTGCCATACAGCTGGGCATGGGCTGACAACATCCCGCGCCATGCCCTCATTTCAACCTCATTCAGCCAAGCTATTTCTTCCATATTGTAAAATTTATCTCCAAATTTGATTGCACTTGCAACTATATCCTATAGGCTATTAATTGAAATTTGCATTATACAGCAAACTATGGAGGAATGATGGCCGCACCGATATCAGCATCACAGTTAGGAATCGAGCCTGGGACCTGGAATATTGACCATGCTCACAGTTCAATCGAATTTGTGGCTCGGCACCTTGTGGTAACCAAGGTAAGAGGATCATTTTCAAGCTTTACCGCTTCTACTGAAATAGCAGAAGACATCACCAAGTCGCAGGTTTCAGCAGAGATAGATGTTGCATCGATTACAACCGGTGAGGACGAAAGAGACACCCACCTTAAATCAGCAGACTTTTTCGATGTCGAAAAGTTTCCAAAGATCACCTTCAAATCCACAGCAATCGAGCCTTCGGGAAGTAACTACAAGCTCAGTGGAGATCTAACTATTCACGGAACCACTAGATACATCACTTTGGATCTTGAGTTCAACGGAGTTTCAAAGGATCCATGGGGAAACACCCGATCCGGATACAGCCTCACTGGAGAGATCTCTAGAAAAGACTTTGGAATGGAATGGAATGTTCCGCTAGAAGGATCAGGAGTGCTAGTCAGCGACAAGATACAGCTGAACCTGGAAATCCAGCTCATCAAGGCTTAATTGGCTAAAATTAAAACATTATAAAGAAAGCTCCCCTAACTGGGAGCTTTCTTTATGTTATAGCTAAAATTCATCTGGGCATTAATTTTTCTATACCTCGAGATTCAAAATTACTTCTTTGACGCCCCATAAAACGGATTTGCTCCGTTTACGTGATCAGTGACATCTGCGACCGTTACAATCTCAGGAACCGCTTCTTTTATGGCCACTTCGATTCCCTGCGAAAGAGTGACGGATGCCATCCCGCAACCCTGACACCCTCCCGAAAGCTTAAGGTATGCAACTGAATTCGCCACCGCCACCAGGTCAGCCCTGCCACCGTGGGCGGCAATTGCAGGATTGATCTCCTCTTGGAGCACCTTGATGACTCGCTGGGAAACGGGATCGCTCAGATCGGCATTCTGCAGTTCAGGTGGCAGTTCAGCCTTGGGTGAACTGGGGGTGTTTGGATTGAGGATCATCAGTCCCCCTGATCCATCCTCCCCGCCAAGATCCAGCTTGGATCCTGTTATCTGAACAACACTGGCTGAAGGCACCACCACTGAAATACCCTCCAGTGAAACTATGACATCATCCGGTCCAGCATCACTGAGATTCTGAAAATACACGTCATAACTGTAGTTATTATTTGATATCCCCGAGATTTCTATCCAAAGCGCAAGCTTGTCTGGATCGGTTTCCGCAGACCTTATCTCCAAAACTGCCTCAAGTGCTCGAGGAGTTACTTCTAGAACAGAAGCGTTGTCTTTTGCTCCAAATACGCTTTCCACAAAAACTCCAACCGTCGCGATTGCAGGGAGGTCCTGCAATCAACTCCTCATTAATACTAGTTCGAGACTAGAATAATAAATCAAGTGAAAAACGTTATATTATTAATCCCCACTCAAACCTATAGAGCCCAAGATTTCATTAGGGGGGCTCAGGCACTGGGCGTCAACCTGATAGTCGCGTCACAAAAGCAACAGGCAATGCAGCGATTGATGAAGCAGCGAACCTTGGTGGTAAACATGGACAACCCTGAGCGTGGAGCAGCTCAAATCATCGAAGCTGCCAAGCAAACCAGCATTGATGCCATCGTTTCCGTGGACGACAAAGGATTACAAACTGCTGCGCTAGCCTGCCAACAATTAGGCTTAGCACACATATCGCTCGAAACGGCGAGATTAGTTCAAGACAAAATCTCAATGCGACAGAAACTACGGTCCGTCGAAATCAACCAACCATTGATGACCACCTACCTTCCAGGAGACAATCTTTCTGAAAAGGTCTCTGAAATCGGCGGCTTTCCAGTGGTTTCCAAGCCTGCGACTTTGTCTGGGTCTATAGGAGTTATAAGAGCTGACTCGCACAGGGAACTAACCGAAGCAGTGAAGGCTACGCTTCAAATCCAGATAAATCATGGCTGTAATCCGGACTCGCCGATAATTATTGAACAATATCTGCCCGGGGCTGAATATGCCGTTGATGCGATTGTTAGCGGAGACTCGTTAAAAGTTCTGGCTTTTTTTGAAAAACCAACCCCCCTGGTGGGTCCATATTTCGCCGAATCAATTTATGTAACCCCTCCTAAATTGGAAAATAACAAACAGCAGGCGGCGTTAGAAGTAATCAACCGTGCCCGCAGGGGGCTTGAAATAAAAACTGGACCAATACACGCCGAAATAAGGATCAACGACTTGGGAAAAATATCTCTTATTGAGATCGCGGGCAGATCTATTGGAGGCAGATGCTCAAGAGCAATACCTTTCAAGGGTGATTTAAATTTGGAACAGCTAATACTGGCCGAGGCTCTGGAAATTGAATTGCCAGAATACTCACTAGAGAACCAGGCCTCTGGGGTATTTATGATACCGGTGCCCAAAGCCGGAATCCTAAAATCAATCACCGGGCTTGAAGAGGCAAAGAAAGTACCATGGATTATCGACATCGATATCTCAGCCACTCTAGGAGCAGACCTTCTTCCGATACCTTACGACTGCCAATATCTGGGATTCATTTTTGCAAAAGCCCCATCAGCTAAAGTGGCCCAAACCGCACTGGAACAAGCTCACAAGCTAATCGAACTGGAAATTTCATGAAATCAGCAAAGAACCAATCAGCTAAGGATATAAAAGTATTGGCGGTATCAACTTATGAGCTAGGACACCAACCACTGGTACTTGCCCGTTTGGCCTCAATTCTCGATATCCACGGAATTGAGTACAGCCTGGTGGATAACTCGGTGGCTAACCGGTCGTTTGAAAGTCCCGACGATTTTATACTTGCTGGCGGCAAGACTCCCACCCACCTAATCCTCTCAGTGCCTATGCACACCGCCACTCAACTGGGCAAAAAGATAGCTGAACGGGCAAAAGCTCTGTTTGGAAGCGAATTAACTGTAATCGCTTTAGGGATGTACTCTAAAGTAGCCCTGTCGACAGGGACTCATTTCGATGCGGGAATTGCGACACTCGATTTACAGAGCGTGTCTAGGGCATTGGGAATCGCAATCACCGAGCAATCAAATACTGAAAAGCTGGCACCCAACCGCTCTTCCCTGCCGTCAATTTCCAACTATGCATACCTTGTAACCGAAAACGGAAAACGACTTGTAGGCTACGTCGAGTCCACCGTCGGCTGTGCCCATAGTTGCAAGCACTGCCCAGTGCCAGTCATTTATCAGGGAAGATTCAAAGCTATTCCAAGCCAACTGGTCCTTAGCGAAATTGACGACCTGGTGGACAAAGGTGCCGAACACATCACATTCGGTGATCCGGATTTCCTAAACGGGCCTGCGCATGCACTGAAGATTATACGGGAGATGCATCAAAGACATCCTGAACTAACATTCGATGCAACCATAAAAGTCGAACATGTTCTCGAGCATCCAGATATCTGGGACGAGATGTCACGAGCTGGACTTCAGTTCATCGTTTCCGCCTTTGAGCACACCTCTGACCACATCCTCAAAAAATTAGACAAAGGCCATAGCAAGGATGACATAATTAGCGCGCTTGCAGTCCTGCGTCAATCCGGCATTGAGGTTAGGCCCTCGCTGCTTCCATTTACACCTTGGACTGACCGGGACAACTTATTGGAATTGATTGAATTCATTTTCGAATATGACCTTATTCAGAGCATCGATCCTGTACAGCTCGGAATAAAACTTTTAGTGCCTCTCGACTCCCTTTTGCTTAGTGACCAAGAGGTAGATTTTGGCCCCTGGGACCCAGATCTTTTGTCGTTTCAGTGGCATAATCGGGACCAAACTATAGATGAGCTGCAACGTATTCTCGCAGCCATTGCCCAAGAATCGGAAGCCACACAGAAAGACCCGGTGCAAACCTTTCATGAAATGAGAGAGGCTGCATATAATCACTTTGGAGCCAAAGCGCCAGAGGTCAATCTAATAAGCTCTGCCATAGGCCCTAAGCCCCGCCTAAGCGAATCCTGGTTTTGCTGTGCTGAACCCACTGAGCAACAACTGGGCACCTTCGATTCAGACCAGGGTTGCAAACCCATACTTCTTAGCTAGCACAATTCAAGCAGAACAGTTTATATGCCTACGAAGTTCCATCTGAATTTCAGTATTGCGTCAAATTAACGAGCCAGCAGCAAGCAAGCTCCGTCAATTTCCCGATAGATGGCACACCTTGGGAAATTAGCTATCACTCACTCACTACTGGCTTAGTCAAACAAACTTCTCAATAGTTACGGTACGACCCCGTTTGCACCGGTGGCAGTACCTGCGACAATGGGCGCATTCAGTGGCTTTCCTCCCATTGAACCATAGAACCGGGCGTCACCAAAGCTGAATACTCCACCATCTTTGGCAATCAGCCAGTAACCATGTCCGTCAGGAGTGGGAGTCATTGACACAATGGGCGCATTCAGTGGCTTTCCTCCCATTGAACCATAGAACCCTGCATCACCAAAGCTGAATACTCCGCCGTCCTTGGCGACCAGCCAGTAACCCTTTCCATCTGGGGTTGGAACCATTCCAACTATCGGAGCATTCAGAGGCTTTCCTCCCATTGAACCATAGAACCCTGCATCACCAAAGCTGAATACTCCGCCGTCCTTGGCAACCAGCCAGTAACCGAGTCCATCTGGGGTTGGAACCATTCCAACTATCGGAGCATTCAGAGGCTTTCCTCCCATGGAGCCGTAAAAGCCGACATGGCCAAAACTGAATACTCCGCCGTCCTTGGCGACCAGCCAGTAACCGAGTCCGTTGGTACCTGGTGTACCAGGAGGACCATTGACTACCGGCGCTTCCGCAATACCTACGATGGGGGCGTTTAGATGCGCCCCTCCCATGGACCCATAAAAGGTAGCGTCACCAAAGGTGAATACACCACCATCGCTGGCCGCCAAGGTGTAGCCACCCTGGTCACGAGTCTGGGCAATTCCGACAATCGGCGCATTCAGGGGCTTGCCACCCATTGAACCATAGAAAGCCGCGTTACCAAAGGTAAATACTCCACCGTCTTTGGCTGCCTCCCAGTAACCGCCTCCGGGACTTGGCTGGGTGTACTGAAGGGTCGCTCCGGAAAAGTTATTGCCTGACAAATTGGTGCCGCTGACTTGCCAACTCTGCCAAACACCGACCTGCTGTCCAGTCATGGTGTTTCCAGTGATAGTAGTCCCAGAAAGCACCGGAGTTACTGGTGCCGGAATTGGATTCACCTCAAGTGCAATCGCATTGGTTTGAGGAGCACCATTCACATCCGCCCAGTTATTGGCGATCAAGGTGTTATTTTGAATCACAGTACCAGTAATGGAGTCAAGCGGAGCGTTGGCATGGAGGGTAATTCCAGCCAAAAAACTTCCAGTTATGCTGTTACCCGAAATCGTAATTCCGCTGGTTTTAGCCGATGGGGCATCAGTGGCGACGACTATCTGACCGATAACCGGCCCATGAGGACCAAACTGCCCCGGAGATCCAATGATATGGTTTCCAGTAATAGTGATTTGAGATACTCCAACACTGTTATACGAAGCAATCACTATCCCACAACCGCCATAGTTTCCACTAATCGTGTTGTTGGAAATTGTGTCGTTCGTAGAGGCATTTGGAGTACCTGGATTGGGTGCTCCCGGATCAATTGCACCGTCATCAGCCAGCCCAATGCCACCATCAGCCACATTACCATCAACGGTATTTCCGGTAATAGTGGAATTGGACGTGCCAACTAATTCGATTGCTTTATTCTCGTTGATCGCCTTATTCGGCGCCAGGCCATTATCCTGAACAGTATTAGAGCTGATGGTTACGTTCGAAGAATCTTGGACGAAAATTCCGTGATCGTTCGCACCAATAATAGTACTTCCAGTTATTGTGACCCCTGTGACCCCGGGACCAACGTAGATTCCTATGTCACATCCGGCAGCATTTACAGTCTGACCGGAAATTGACTGATTAGCTGTGGCTACAATTGCAGCCGTAAGCCCAGTGGAACCAGCCGCAGCACAAGAACTACTCGCCGCATAGGCAGCGGTAGATTGGATGGCAACCAGTCCCATGGCAAACGGAAACGCAGAAACAGCCAGCATTAATATACTTACCTTGCGAGGTAAGTTAACAAGTTTCATTAACAAGTAACTCCCCTTTTACTTGAACATACTTGAACCCGCCGCCCCAGTAAGGCTTGCAGGATAAACAGGACCTCTAGGATCGAACCCGCCATTCACCCGTGCCGTTGGCACTCCCGCGTAATTCTCTAAAAATCCTGTACCATTTGTTTTAGCACACCAGCAATGAGGTGTCAGAGTACAACCAGAGACAAATCATTGCTTCAGCATTTTGCCCAACTAACAAAATTGAATATTGGGTTGCAACCACCACAATTTTTTTCATTAACTTCACTAATTGAGAATAATTCATGCATTTATTGCAGGGTGATCAGCTTTGCTCAACGATGTCGTTTCCCCAGTACACGCCAGATATTATGGCATTCTGCTGCTTGATCATGATGCTATCTGTATATGTATTATTTGATATTCTTAAAGGTAGTTTTTTTCGCTATAAAAGGACCGTTTATAAGATCTTAATCTTAAAGACGATCGACAGTTCACGAACACAGAAAGTCATAATACCACCACAATAGGCGGTATCATCGTAACATTTCCGCCTTAGCTCAAAACCTTCAGCAGGTCTTTATCGAAGGTCATAACCGCTGATTTCTGGAGCCCACCAGCAACTGCAAGAAGGCAATCTGCGAAGTCAAGTTTCTCGTGATCTGAGAACAACTCGAATGCTGACAATGCCAGTTCACTAACTTGGAACTGGGAAATGCTGAGAAGACCCTCAAAAATAAGTACAGTGTCTCGCCTGCTAAATCCGTACAAGGGATTGAACTCTAGAACAAAAAATAACTCTACTACTACTGCATCTAGAATGACAAGCTCACCGTAGCCATATTCATCTATCTGCTCTATGGCCTGATGTGCCAACTCCGGCACATCGTTGGTCATGAGCCTGACCAGAACATTTGTATCCACGTAGCGGGTCATATTTTTTTAGAAGACCAAGCTTCACGTGTAGTTTTAGTTAAATCCCTGTCAGTTTTAGCACCTTCAAATGGTGGAAGATTCTTCCAAATCTTTTCCAGTTGTTCACGCAGTTCAGGTTCCGGGGTTAACACCAGCTGATTTCCATCTTCTCTTATGAGTAATCGCCTGTTTCTATCAAGATTTAGCTTCCTTACAAATTCACTCGGTAAGGTAATCTGATTTTTGCTTGTTATCGTCACAAACTTTCTTGACATAGTAAGGAATATATCACTTGCCTTACTAATTGTCAACTCCACATTCCAACCAAATCACCGCTAAAGTATCGATTTTTCCCTATTTGCTAATACGAAACCTAGGTCTCCCAAATAAATGCAGCGATCTACGCCTGAAAGAACCAAAAATCTCAAAAACTCCGAATCATGCAAATATGCTCGGCAGAATTTTCAATTCCAGGCTAGGTCAATGAATTGACTAAAGCCCAGGTCGGAACGCAATGATCAACCCAAAGACATAGGCTTACAACTCTAAAGCAAAGATTTGCTGTCACTGCGAGGTAATATCCTGTAAAGGTGGCCAATACTTCTGTAAATGCAATCCTTGAGAACTTGAATTCAAACCAGTTGGAAGCTGTCACCGCGACTGAGCATCCGTTGATAATTATCGCCGGAGCCGGATCAGGCAAGACCCGAGTGCTCACTCGAAGGATCGCCTACCGGATTGCAACTGGTGATGCCGAAGCCAGACATACCCTCGCAATCACTTTTACAAAAAAGGCATCGAACGAATTGAAGCAACGCTTGACTGGAATGGAACTTCGCGATCAGATCGAAGCCCACACTTTCCATGCCGCAGCCCTACGAATCCTACAGCGGTTCTGGGAAAGCAATCACCTGACTCCGTTTGACCTGCTTGAATCAAAATTCAAGATGGTTTCCGATGCTCTCACGGCGATTGGAACCACCACTTCCGCTTCAACCGGTTTCGCTCAAAAGAAGGGAAGCAGCCAACCGCCAGTTAACACGGTACTCAAAAGATCCCTTATATCGGCAATAACTACCGAAATCGAGTGGGCGAAGGCTCATGGACTGAATCCATCGAGCTACCACAAAGCGGCTATCGCCCAAAACCGTGAGATCCCACTTACTCCAAGTGAGGTAAGCGAGGTGTTCAAACAATACGAAATTTTGAAACAGCGAACCAGAAAACTGGACTATGACGATTTGATAACTCAGGCAACATGGGCACTGAACACAGATAAGAATTTCGCTGCAACGGAGCGGTACCGTATTCGTCACCTCTACATTGACGAATTCCAAGATGTCAACCTTAATCAGATGAATCTGGTTAACGCTATCCTGGGTGACCGGATCGACCTTTGCGTGGTTGGAGATCCCAATCAGGCTATATATTCCTGGAATGGTGCAGACCCGACATTGCTTTCCAACTTGCCACAACGCTATCCAGAATCCAAGACAGTAGTCCTTTCTCACAACTACCGCTCCACCCCTCAGATACTTGCACTGGCGCAGTGCACCCTTACGCGGACAAGCAGCAAAGAGCGGAACAGTGGCTCCCTGGTTGCCAACCTGCCAGACGGACCTGTCCCAGTTATTAGGGCTTTCAGCGACGATAAAACCGAGGCCCAAAGCGTTGCCCGACTGGTAAAGAAAGCCCACCAGCCTAATGTCAAATGGAGCGATATCGCGGTACTTGCACGAACCAACTCCCAGCTGGTCACCTTCCAGAGCGCATTCAAAGAAAGCGCAATTCCAGCATTCATTAGTGGTGAGACCAGCTACCTTTCCCAAAGTGAAATTCGTTCCCTCCTTTACAGCCTTGAACGCGGAACCGGTCCATTGGTCGGGGCCTCGCTCTACGGTTGGCTGGAAGATGTGGTGGCTAAGTCATCCGAGATTCAAAGTGGCGACGGAGCTGCCTCTGACAACCTAAATCTATTCCTTAATCTTTCAAAAGAATTTCTGACATCATCGCCAACCGCAGATTCGCGCTCATTGGCTCTGTGGCTTCGCTCTGAGGCACAAAATGCCCTTGAAGAGAGTACTCATGACGCTGTAACTCTGACCACCTTTCATAAGGCAAAAGGACTGGAATGGAAATCTGTGTTTATTGTCGGGATGGAAGATGGTTACGTACCGATAGCCAAAGCTGAATCAAACTCTGCACTTGCCGAAGAATTGAGGCTTCTATATGTGGCTATCACCAGGGCAAAAAAAGAGCTCACCCTCACCTGGGCTAGAAGTCGCAAATATAATGACCGTTCCCTGAAAAGAGAACCTTCACCCTATCTCGCAAAATTAGAAGATATGATCCTCAAACTCTCTGGCCACCTTGCCACCCAGGAGCATGCGTTGAGCGTGATTCAAAGAACGCGAAAAGATCTCGAGTCCAAACCGGAAAAGGAGTTCAACCAAACTCAGCAGAATATTCTGCAGTCGCTGAGACTATGGAGATCCAACAAATCTAAAGAGCTGGGAGTCCCCGCACACCTCATCCTTCATGACCATGCAATCGAATCGATAACTCTCAAAAACCCTGACACTATTACCGCTCTTTCCAAGATTGCTGGAGTAGGTCAGGTTCGAGCAAGCCGGTTCGGGGACGATCTTCTAAAGTGCCTGAAAAATTAGACCCTGTTTCTCGAACGGGCTAACTCAATCAGCCTCTCGAAATCAATGGTTATGAACAGTGCCTCGGCCTCTGCGGTAATTTCCCCGTTATAACTGCAGGTACCCTTGGTGTAAACCTTTCTTCCATCCACTTTCTCCAAAAATCCCTCCAGCTTTAGCTCAGCCTGAATTGGAGTAGGTTTTCTAAAACTGACAGTAAGATTGGCTGTCATCCCTGGTTTTCCGGACAGAGACTGAGCCCTGCCCAACAGTTCATCAAATGAAGCAGCTAAAAATCCTCCATGAACGCATCCTGGAGGACCCTCATATGCCACCCCAAAATTGACCTCCCCAATGACTCGATGCGGCCCAGGCTTGGCTATATCGGGAATCTCAAAATTTATCGGTGGGGCCAAAGGATTGGCAACACCTGAAAGTGGAGAATGATCAAAAAATCCACCCGGTGAGCCTGAATTAGCTGCCTCAGAAAACCCCTCGTATAGCCTTCCTCGCGGGAGACTTTCTAATTTCGAAGCAACAGCCTCCAGGTCTGAGGCCAACTGCTCAAGTTGATCGTTACTTGCCTTTGTGGCAACCAACTTGTCTATAACTCTTCTGGTAGCGTCGCCAACTCTTGAAAACACTGCCCTTCGGGGATTATCAAGATCTCGTTGAAACTCCAGGAACTTTTTATAAAGACTCGAGGAAAATTCAGTCTCAGCACTCATTATCTCTCCTCACATTCATCCTCATACAGGCGGCGAAAACTCAATTGTCACCGGGGCATGATCCGATGGTTTCTCGCCCTTGCGCGCATTTCTGTCGATCAATGCCCACTTCAATCGGGACTCAACAGACTTCGAAACAAGTAGATAGTCGATCCGCATCCCCTGCCGTTTATGAAACGCCCCCCCGCGATGATCCCACCAGCTATAGATCCCTGACTGGGGATAAAACTTTCGCAGTGAGTCAGTAAGGCCGAACTCACAAAGCTCTCTAAGTGCATCTCTTTCAGGCTCAGAAACGTGGGTGCATCCAATTAAGGCCTCGGGAGACCAGACGTCAAGATCAGTCGGAGCAATATTAAAATCACCAGCTACTACTAGATCCTGATCCGGACGATAATTTTTCTCGAGATGAAGCTTTAGTTTGGACAACCACTCTAATTTGTAGCGATAATGGTCGTCCTCCAAAGATCTCCCATTTGGGACGTATACGCAGACTACACTTACACCGCCACAGTTGGCAGATATAGCCCTAGCCTCTTCGGAACTTCCATCACCACCATCGAGGCCTACTTTAACATTGGTTATACCCACTCTGGAAAGAATGGCAACTCCATTCCACTGACCCTGTCCGAAATGAGCTGATTCATATCCCATTCCCTCCAGTTCAAGGTAGGGGAACGCTTCAGGCTTCATTTTGGTCTCTTGTAAACAAATTACGTCCGGAGAGGCTTCACAAGTCCATTCGATAAAACGCGCTTTTCTCGCATTCAGGGAATTCACGTTCCAGGTTGTTACTCTCATAAACTCTCACTCATATAGAAAGAAAAACACGTTTTAGCATTCCATTGATCTCCTCCCCACGGATTAATCTGGGGGATTCCCGAGAACCAGTAGCTCATGCTGCTGATCCTTCTGGGACATCAGTAGTCCGATCCCGGGGTCACATTTGCATATACACCCAAATTAGCATCAGACGGCTTAATGCCCAACCGCATACGTTAAGGTCCAACTCAAATCCAGCCCAAATGAACCCCACATTTCCTGACAATAGCTAAGAAATACCAGGAAGGAATTTATGCAATCGTTCTCAAAAGATTGCTAAATTCCATCCCGCCAGTAAAAATTAGAGTAAAATAATCACGTTTTACGTTTCTAGAGACCTGAATATGGAAAAAGCAAATGAGCATTCAAAATCGGAATCCAAAAACGCTCTGCCAGTTGACGTGTCCAAACGAAACAGCCAATTCTTACTTGCAAAATTCCCCGTACAGTGAGCGAAAGATCTTTAACCACTTTTGCAACAGAGAGCGAGACACGTAAATGAGCGAAGATTTCGATGTGGTAGTTGCCGGAGCAGGACACAACAGCTTGATAGCAACAGCCTACCTTGCCAAAGCCGGACTGAAATGCCTGGTGCTTGAAGCAAATGAGGAAATCGGTGGTGATACTTCGACAGTAGAACTCAAGACCCCCGGCTTTTGGCACGATTCCTGCTCTACAGCTCACAACCTGATTCAAGCCAGTCCAACACTCAGAGACAACGAGCTTCATTTGGAACGATATGGCCTTAACTACATTTACCCTGACCCAGTAGTTCATATACCCTTCGCAGATGGAGGTTACATAACCCAGTGGCGCGACATCAATCGAACAGCAGACGAATTTGGAAAATATTCAAAAAAGGATGCCTCAGCATATCGGAAATTCATCGAGGACTACAAAGAGATTGCGCCCGCATATGGAAAGTATCGTTACACTCCAGCGGGACTGGGACCATCATTTGAATCCCTGATAGAAGCAGGACCGAACCCGGACCTTTGGAAACAGCGGGTCGCCTCAAGCGCTGCCGAAATCGTTCTGGAGACATTCGAAGATCCTCACGTGCAGGCCTTCATGCTTTGGATGGCCTTCATGACCATTCAGCCACTACAGCAAAAAGGAACAGGAATCCTCCCCTACTCTTTGGCATTCGGGCGCCAAAATAACAGCTGGGTCCTTCCTAAGGGGGGATCAGTTTCGCTCCCAAAGGCATTGGCCCGATACATCGAGGCACATCAAGGAGATATTAAATCCGGAGAAAAAGTATCTCAGCTGATTGTCAAAAATGGGAAATGCGTAGGAGTCGAAACCGAAAAAGGTGACAAATATCTTGCCAAAAAGTGTGTCCTGTCGACCATTCACATAAAGCATCTGATCCCAATGATGCCAAATAACAGCTATGACACTGGTTTCTCGCAGGCAATCGATAATTGGGACCCGGGAATTGCTATGTTTGTTACACACTATGCGACCAAGGTGCCACTTGAGTTCCCAACCTCGGACGGCAAAGTAGCCGCCGTGGCAGCCGGAACGCCCGGATCTGTTAGTCGCATGCTTCGAGTCGAAAACGACATCAAGCAGTCGAAGCTAGCTACCGATGATCCTGTGCTTTTAGTCCTTTGCCCAACTGTGGCAGACCAGAGCAGGGCTCCAGCTGGAATGCATACCTTGAAAATTGTCGGATTCCAACCGTATAACCCTGATTCAACGGAACGGGACTGGGATCAGCTGAAGCAACAGGTCGCAGACAGCAACTTCGAGCACCTGCGAAAATTCGTCCCAAGTTTGGATAGAAGCGCCATCATTGAAGAAGAGGTTCGAAGTCCGTTGGACCTGGAGAGAACCAATTCGCACAACTGGCATGGAGGGTGTCACGGTGGTGCTATGACACCATCGCAATCAGGAATAAACAGGCCGGCGGCTCGCTGGTCATCTCATCGAATGCCGCTTGAAGGCTTATATCAGACCGGATCAACCACACACCCTGGGGGGTCAGTCTCAGGAGCACCTGGGCGCAATGCAGCGATGGTCATCCTGGAGGATCTGGGATACGACGCTAAAGAGATATTATCTGGAGCCGAATAGATTCCAGCAGGTCTAAAAATTACTCACCACAAGCGCATCCGATTCATATTTCATTATGTCTTGGAATAAAAACTTCCGATCCTAGGGTCTCATCAAACGCCAGGTTATAGAAGGTCCCCGAACCGCACTTGAGGTAACCAGTGGCACTGTTTTGCTTTGTGTACCGGAAGTCACCGTCACCGTACCCACTTTGGCTCCACTTTTGAGGCTGTGGGGCAACTTTGAAAACTTATAACTGTAGGAAACTCGTAAACCCGGCCATCCAAGCATCGATACACCTTGAGCAGCTTTTACAACCACCGGATTTTCGCCTGGAGCAGTAATTTTCGCCAGTCCCTGACCAGAGTTAAGTACACTGACGGTGGCTGGAACTTTGCGGGCAGCATCTACAAGTTTGTTGCCTTCATTGAGTGCGGCGATCAAAGGCTGGGCCCCTGGCTGGCCCAATACCGCTCCTATAATCAGTCCGCTTGAGCTCGATGGTCCATTCGCCGCAAATACAAAGTCACCACCATTACCCATAATCCCGGTCTCAATCCCGACAAAACCATTATGGCCAACGTCGTAATTTATGTTGTAGGTTATCCCAGCCACCGGAAGAGTAGCTTGAGCCTTTGCCACGATGTAGCGCAATACTGGGTTCTTTAGAACTGCTTGAGCCACCACCACGAGATCATGTGCACTTCCAACACTATGGGGATTCAAACCAGACGGTCCACTCAGTACTATCCGATGAATTCCCAGCGACTTGACCAAAGAATTCATCTTGGCAGCGAAAGCGGTGCTAGAACCAGCATCCCAGTTAGCCAACATAACGGCAAAATTATTTGCCGAAGGCACCAGCAGTCCTTCGAGGAGCTGGTATTCATTCAGCTGTTCTCCAAGGGCCACAGGGATAACTGTATCCTGCTGATGAACCATTGTCTGATATAAGTTGACGTCGCTGGCGTTTACGGTCACAATTGGCCCCGTAGCACCCAGACTGAGCGGGTGATCTTTTACCACCACAAGTGCGGTTATCATTTTGGCAACCGAGCCGAGAGGCAGTTCAGAATTGGGATTTGCTCCACCGATAATCCCCGCATTTTCCAGTTCCACTTGGCCGCTTCCCCCGGACGGCCAAGGAAGAGAAACTGGGGTTCCAGGCACGACGCTTCCATGGGTTTCAGCGCTGAATTGAGGTGCCGGCACCGCTCTAAATAGCTGCACCACCGAGACTAGAACTGCCAATACAACTAAAAACAGCACAACCTTCAACAATTTCGGCATAACCGAGCCTGATCCCCGGTAGTGGTTTCCTCGAGAGTAAGACGAACCAGAAACTGGTTTAAGCCACGATTCATTCCGTCTCATTGTCTAACCTCCACTGCCAGTGAACTCGTAATTACGCGATTGTACAAATTGGTCCAAATCGTTACACCTGCCACGTTACAACAGTTCAGACCGAGATGCCGATTGAGTTTCTATAGACTTTCTTAGCTTGATCTAAAGTTGGTCAAACAGGTGAATCAATCAATCTCAAATTCACTACTTTCCGGTTCTTAACCTCAAAATTTATATTTGAGACTGATAAGTGATTACGAAATCAGTAGAACCCAGCTCACCAGATCCATGCGGTTACAAAGCTTCAACTGCTCAACTACCCAAGCGCCGTGTTCGGCAGATGTCTAGGCCGATAACAAACAGCTAACACGCCGTAGGATCAAAACTCGGAAGCGTTCTATTTTGCACAATGGAACCCTTGACCGCAGGTGGCAAATTACTTGATGAAGACGAAACCCCGGTGGTAGTGGTGCTAGAATTAGCGCCAGCGGAACTGGGAGTGGTGGTAGAACCCGATAGAAATTCCGATACCACCTTAGAATCCAAACTCTTCACTGGGAAAAGAACGTCTCCATACTTTCCGTAATTATTCACAATCTGGGTTGGATAGGTGTACGTGGTCAAATTGGACCCCGAAAAGGAACGAAACTCAAGCGCCAAATGCGCCAACTGGGAAAGGCTTAGCCTAGAGTTAATGGCGACATTCTGAACAGCATTGCCAATAAAGGCATTCAGCGCCAAGGGATTAGAAAGCACTGACGCCTTTGCCTTGTTGATCATTGCCCTGATCACAGTGTGTTGCCTATGAATTCGGCCAAAACCACTGGTGGGGTCGTACTGCCATGCTCCATTTTTGTAATAGTAGAAATATCTACTTCGTGCCAGTGCCAACGCCTGAGTGCCGTTAAGTAGTTGACATCCGGCTGGCTCATTCAATCCAGACTTCGGGTCTTTAGATGGATAGGGAAAGTTGACCTTGATACCGCCGAGAGACTGAACAAGATTTATCACTCCGTTGAAGTTCACACCCACGTAGGCGTTTATTGGAATGCCAATGCTTTGCTCCACAGTCTTCACCAAAGCATTAGGTCCATAATTTAACGCATCGCTAATTTTATTTGGGCCGTTAGTTCCATAAATAGGAACAAAGGTGTCATACGGAATCGAAAGCACTGAAATCTTTTGGGAACCAGGAACCACCCTAACGATCATGGTGGCGTCACTCCGATTTCCCCCCGCCACAGTGGTGTTTCCATATGACTTTTGCTGCTGGGAGGTAAGGCCTTTTCTTGAATCGGTTCCTGCCACCAGGATGTTCATGGGAGCTCCCGGACTTGCAACCGTAACCTGACTATTGTGAATCTTTGGGATCTGATCATAGCGATAACGAGCATACGCGTACGCTCCACCACCAATCAGGCCCAAAATAACAACTAAAAAAACTCCAAGTTTGATAAGTCTTCTAAAAATATTCTCACCTCAGATTGACGGCAACTTACCCAATCATTGACTTACTTGTCAATTCCGTACAACCCTATCAACTGGCTCCAGCTTTAATAGGTCACCGGATTTCAGGTTATGTTAAGGAAATCCGAGCTAGCCATTTTACGCTCCAATCCCCTTCCTTACTAACGGAAGGGGTGCAAGCTTACACATTGGTCAAATCGCTCTTGAAAAGAGTAGAACTCACCAGACCAGACGTTTTGAGCACAAACAGCAGGCTACCAGCTGGTAGCGATATATTTGCTCTCGGTGTATTCCAGGACCCCTTCATGGCCACCTTCACGGCCTATACCACTTTGCTTTACTCCACCAAAGGGGGCTGCAGGATCAGAAACCAATCCCCGATTCAAGCCCACCATGCCGGAACCAAGTGCCTCGGCCACCCTCAATCCGCGCTTTAGGTTTCCAGTGTAAAGATAGCTAACAAGACCAAACTCAGTGGCATTTGCCAGCTCGATCACCTCATCTTCGCTGCTGAACGAAACTATAGGAGCCACTGGTCCGAAAATCTCCTCGTTGAGCAACTGAGCACCTGCTGGCACATCTCTCAGAACCGTAGCCTTATAGAAAAAGCCTTTGCCTTTGATTTCTTCTGCTCCAAGCTCGACCTTAGCGCCAGAGTTAACAGCATTGCCTACTAACGATCCGACCTTTTCCCTTGCTTGAGCATTAATCAGCGGTCCCAGTTGTACCCCATCCTCGAGACCGGGGCCTACCTTAAGAGCAGCCATCTGCTTTGCCAGCCTTGAGGTAAATTCAGACGCTATCTTTTCGTGAACATAGAATCGATTAGCCGCGGTGCAGGCTTCGCCGCCATTTCTCATTTTGGCCACCATTGCCCCTTCAATGGCTGCATCTATATCAGCATCATCAAAGACAATAAATGGCGCATTGCCCCCGAGCTCCATAGAACAATTGATAATACAATCTGAGGCCTCTCTTAAAAGCGAGCGCCCCACTTCAGTTGATCCGGTAAATGAAAGCTTCCTTACCCTGGGATCATGCAGCATACCTGGAACCACTTCAGACGAGCGATTGGAGGGTATAACATTTACCACTCCTTCCGGTACTCCCGCCTTGGTGAGCAGCTTGGCGAGGTAAAGCGCTGTAAGGGGCGTGTCTGAAGCCGGCTTTAGAACAATCGAACAACCAGCGGCGAGCGCTGGACCTATTTTCCTGGTTGCCATGGCGGCTGGAAAATTCCAAGGGGTAATAAGCACCGCAACTCCTATAGCCTGACGCAACACCATTATTCGGTTTGAGCCACTTGGAGCATGCTGGACTATTCCAGTGAGCCTTACCGCCTCTTCGGAATACCAGCGGAAAAACTCAGCTGCATATGCAGTCTCAGATCTAGCATCAGCAATTGCTTTACCATTTTCAAGGACCATTAGGCGGGAAATCTCCTCAGAGTTTTCCGTCATCAGTTCAAATGCCCGGCGCAAAATCTCTCCGCGCTCTCTTGGGGGCACCTTTTCCCAATCAGATTGTGAATTGTAAGCAGCTTCAACTGCCTGATCGGCATCGCCTGCACTGGCACTGGAAACCTTGGCCAAAAGTTCTGAAGTAGCAGGATCAATTACCTCGATCACCTTATTGTCCGAGGAATCTCTCCATTTCCCGCCGATGAAAAGCTGAGTTGGAACTCCATTGGGTAACTGGCTTAAATGCTGCATTATCCCATTCTCCCTTTGATCACATCCACTATTTTTGCTACCGAGGGAATCGTCTCATCCTCCAGTTCAGCAGCGGCCGGCAACGGTATATGGGGCGTTGTGATCCTAACTATTGGCCCATCAAGATCGTAGAAAATCTCATCAGCCACTATCGAGGCTACTTCAGCACCCCAACCACAAAGCCTGGGATTTTCTTCGACGGTAAACAGTCGGGATGTTTTTGCAACCGACTCCAAGATAGCTTTGGCATCAAGTGGCACCAAAGATCTGATGTCTATTACCTCACAATCGATACCTTGACCACTACTTAGCAGCTCCGCTGCTTCAAGCGCACGGGGCACCATTGCACCGATGGTGACTATGGTGGCATCGCTGCCAACCCTTTTAATCTTAGCCTCTCCCAGACGATGAACGATTTCACCCTCAGGAATCTCGTCTTTTGACGCATAAAGGGACTTTGACTCCAAAAATAGAACCGGGTCGTTATCCCTTACTGAAGCGGCGAAAAGTCCGATCAGATCCTCAGGGGTGGAAGGCATTACCACTTTTAATCCGGGAACCGCCATGGCCCAGTTTTCAATCGACTGGGAGTGCTGGGCTCCAAATCGGAGTCCGCCTCCATTACCGGTCCTAATTACAAGCGGAAGTGAAACCTGGCCGTTGGTCATATATCTGGTTTTCGCCATCTGATTCGCCACCAGATCCCAACACACTGCGAAGAAGTCGGAATACATTATCTCTGCTATCGGACGTAAGCCAGTCATTGCAGCTCCCATGACTGTGCCCAGGATAGCCTGTTCGGAAATAGGGGTATCGAGTACCCTTCGTGGACCAAATTCCTCAAGCAGCCCTGATGTAGCTTTGAAAACTCCACCCGCAGCAGCAACATCTTCGCCAAGAAATACAACGCTTTCATCACGCCGCATCTCCTGGGCTATAGCCGCCCCCACAGCCTCTCTGTAACTTAGTTGCGCCACCCTGAACCTCCATCGCTCCAAACATCTTTCATGACCAGTTCAACTGGAGGAGGTCCCGAAGCCTTGGCCTGTTCAGTGGCCCTGTCCACTTCTGCCATCACCTCACCATCAATCTGGTCCAGAAGTGCACCCGAGGCTCCATTTACCACCAACCTGGCCCGGTAGGTGGTAATGGGGTCCTTCTCAAGCCACCTGGCGACCTCCTCATCTGGACGATACTTTCCCGGATCAGCACGTGAGTGTCCTGTTTGACGGTAAGTCAGGGCTTCAATCAGAGAAGGCCCTTCGCCATTTCTTGCACGTGACAGCCGATCAATCGCCATTGAGTACACTGCATCGGGATCGTTACCGTCGACTATCAATCTCTCAAGACCATAAGCTGAGGCCCGGTCAGCTGCGGGATGTTCCACAGCTGTGACATCATAGATCGAGGTGTACTCCATATAAAGGTTGTTTTCGCAGACAAAGACGACTGGAAGTTTCCAAATGGCAGCCAGATTCAGTGCCTCATGGAAGGCTCCGATATTGGTGGTTCCGTCACCAAAAAAGCACACTGCCACTTGGTGGCTGTTCCGGTACTTCGACGAAAAAGCAGCCCCTATCGCTATCGGGAGATGAGCCCCAACAATTGCATAGGATCCCATCATCCCGTGTTCTACACTGGTTAGGTGCATCGAACCTCCCTTGCCAGCCATAAGCCCATCGGCTCGGCCCATAAGTTCGGCCATGACCGGAGCCATAGGCACGCCTCTAGATAAGGTATGGGCATGGCCACGGTAGGTGGCAAAGGTCCAGTCACCTTGCTGCATAGCTTCGCCAAATGCGGCAGAGATCGCCTCCTGGCCCAAAGAAAGATGACTGGTTCCTTTTACCAACCCTTGCAAAAACAGGTCATAAGCCCGTTTCTCGAATTGGCGGAGTTCAACCATCCTCCGATACAGCTTGATCTGCAAGTCCCGATCGATAACCAAATTATGTTGAAAACCTTCGTGTGCCGCATTTGCTAGTGTCATATAAAACTCCTACTCACTTTTTACGCAATCTTTTCCTACCAAACGCTGTCTTAGTAGGCATTTGCCACAAACAGCTCTTCAGCAGGGAAAAGCGTTATCACCCGTGGTCCATCTTTGGTCACCACAATCTCCTCTTCGATCCGTGCCGCCGAGAAACCGTCATCTGCCGGGCAATAGGTCTCGAGGGCAAATACCATCCCCTCCTCAAGAACGACTGGATGCTCAAGCGAGTTGAGCCGTGAAAAGATCGGCCTCTCATGCAAAGCCAAGCCAAGACCATGCCCAAACTGAAGACCGAAAGCCTCCATCTCATCAGCAAAGCCAAATTCAGTTGCCTTAGGCCAGAGCTGAACTATCTGATCGGTCGAGACACCCGGCCGTATGGCTGCTATTGCTGCATCTATCCATTCCCGGGCCTTTTTATAGGCGTCTCGCTGAGACTCAGTGGCCCTACCAACATTGAAAGTGCGGTAATAACATGTCCGGTAACCGTTAAAGGACTGAATAATATCGAAAAATGCCTGGTCGCCGGGTCGAATAAGCCGGTCTGAAAAATTATGAGGGTGAGGAGAGCACCGCTCCCCCGATACCGCATTTATAGCTTCGACGTCGTCTGATCCATTGTTGTAAAGGTACTCATTGGTTTTGGCGACAATCTCATTTTCACGCACACCGGGCTTTAGGATCTCAGAAATCATCTGGTACGCACCGTCAACCATTGCTGCCGACATAGTCAACAGCATTATCTCATCCTGAGACTTGATTTGCCGTGCGTCCAGCATCACCTGTTGGCCATCACGGACCTCAATCCCCGCCCGTTGAAGGGCAAAGATCATTGGCACCTCAGCAATATCAACACCAACCGGCTCGTTTCCTACGCCGGCGGCATCGAGCATCGCCTTGATTTCCCTGGCTGCGCTATCCATAAGCCCGGCATCCGGGGCTACTGAACCTCGAAGTCCCAACATTCCAGCCCGGGAATTCTCAGTCTCAAGCCACGGAGCATAAAGTCGGTGGTGCTTGGCAGCTGAACCAAAATCCCACAGCACCGGCTCCTCGGTCCTGGTTAGCAAAGAATACCGGCACACTTTGTCCCTCACCCACTCCCCTATCTGAGTCGAAGTGGTGTAGCGGACGTTATTCACGTCAAAACATAAAAGTGCTCCCAGTTCCGATGCCTCAAGAGCAGACCTCACCCTTGACAGTCGATATTTGCGCAAACGGTCAAAATCAACCCGCTCTTCAAAATCAACCGCCATTCGGCCAGGAGCTGGCATGACCTTAGAGCTCATAAATTCAAAATTACTTGGCATTTCACTCCTTTATCAATCGCTAAAGTCCCGAGTTGTAAATTCTCCATGATGCCCGAGAACTGGAAGCTGCAAACCTTGCTGACAACTTGTCTTTTTCTAAACTTCCCGCTCTCGTACAAATATTTGCCACCCTTCAAATCTTCGAATCTTGCACTTTCAGGCAAGCTGTGACTTCATATAGCTCCAGACTACAACCGTTTGCATTACACAGCAAAAGACTGGTCACCAAAACAGCTTCTGTGCGTTACCATCTAAAATCAATTCTGCATCCTCTACGCTGAATGTAGATCTGATCTGGGATACCTGACCCTGATATTCACCCATATCGAATGGATGATCGGTTCCAAGAACAACCTGAGAGGAACCCACCTTTTCAACCAAGCTCTCCAGTAATTGTGGATCGTGGGTAATGGTGTCATAATAAAACTTCTGAAATGACCACGAGGGCGGATGAGCAAGGGCTTCAAATACCTCTTTGCGCACCTTGTGGGAGTGCTCGATGCGCCCCATAACACTTATCAAAGCGCCACCTCCGTGGGCCAGGAGAATCTTTAGCCCCAAATATCTCTCCATCTGCCCATTCAATACCAGCTGAGACGCTGCCAAAGCGGTTTCAACCGGATTGGCCAGAGAGTTCCAAAGATACCTTTGACTAAATACCGCCATGTCAAGCCCTCTGGTGCTGGGATGGACTGCAACTGTGGTCCGAAGCAGCTGAATCTCTTTCCAAAAGTCATTCAAACTGGGATCCCCGATGAATACACCTTGGCAACTAGGAGTTATCTCCGCTCCTTTCAACCCCATATCCAGCGCTTCACGAAGAACTGAAATTGCAAGTTCCGGATCCTGCATTGGAATCGCAGCCAAACCTACCACATCTTGCGACTTCGATACTTCGGTTGCCATGGCCAGATTGTGACGTCGGCAGATCTCCGCCGCCAACGGCGGATCTTCATCAAGAGGAAGCATTGCCACCCAGGGTGAGAGAACCAAACGATCAATTCCAATCTGATGCGATTGGCTTTTGACCACTTCCAGTCTGGAAAAATCTCTAACCACAGAGTCAAGCGGATTACCTTTTTGATAAACCAGATACTGCTCTCCCTGGCTGTAGGAGATAGATGGTCCTACTTTGGAACCAATCTCAGGCATAAGCAATTCCGGGGGAAGAAAATGGATATGGCAGTCGGTGGGCAATTTTCACCTCTTTCACTTGAACTACAGAGCCACGTTTTATATATTTGATAAACCTGCCTACAATCACCAATGAGAAGAACAGCAAAACGGCTGATTTGCCAAAAAACCGGCTAACAATTCCATACCGCGTCACCAGAGCGACAAATCTGCTTCAGCTGCAACTACCTCGTCCCAAGCCCGTCATCGACCTCAACGCCTTCGCTTTCAAGTTTCAACCCTGACGCCCTGGCCTGTAATTCGATGAGTGCAGCAAAGTCCTCGTCTCCATATCCTTCTGCAACCAGGGATTGAATGATCTGATAAACCGCTGATGCGGTGGGCATCGGAACCTCCAACTCCCTCGCTGTCTGCAGTCCTATATCAAAATCCTTGCGCAGAAGCTTTGAGGTGAAGGTGGCGTGATAATCCAGATTAACAAGTGCCGGAGCCTTATAACGGCTGAAAGTGGATCCCATAACGCTCTTATTGAGATACTCCAAAAAAAGGTTCCTGCTAACTCCACCCTTTTCGGCCATAATTGTAATCTCTACTAAAGACTGGGTCACGACACCCAAAAACAAGTTATGACAAAGCTTAACCAACCTGGCATTATCACCCTCACCAACGTAGGTGACACCGGCAACAATTAGATCAAGGGCCGGTCTTACCAGCCTAAAGGCGTCCTCCGGCCCCGACACAGCCATCGTAAGCCTGCCAGCCTCCGCCACTTTGGGATTCCCGCTTACCGGGGCCGCCAACAACGCCACTGACTTGGATTCGGCCACTGCCCTGACTTCCATTGAGGCTTCGATCGAGATCGTCGAGCAATCAACTATCACCTTTGGAACAAGTGACTGCGAGAGCACTCCTCCCTCTCCGCAGGTGACCGAGATAAAATCCTCGGACGATCCTACAGAAACAAATATCACATCACATCGCGCGAGTTCGGCAGCGCTTCCGACAGCTTTGGCCCCATATTTCAGAAGCGGCTCCACTTTAGCCCGGGTGCGGTTAAAAACCGAGACATCGTTGCCGGATTCAGCTAGGCGCCGGATCATCTCTGATCCCATCCTTCCGGCCCCGATCCAGCCGTACTTCAAAGATTCTTCAACCATTAGATTGCTCACTTTTCTCTCAATCAGCAAACATCGTCACAATATCCGAATTAATGTCCTTTTGCAACCGAATGCATAAAAAGAATGTGCCCGAAATCACGGAAACTTATCTTTCTAGGTCCTTACCAGCACTTTTATCGTAACTGATAAAAGGACAGCCTCTGCAACCTAAAACCGCATTCTCCCCATGGTTAACGTGAACTTACTCAACTCAAATTTCCATTCACAAGGGTTAGAGAAGTTGATCAACGTTACGAAAGTTGATTTCTAACCACCCTTCCTAGCTGGTTATTTTCACTATTCTGAAGCTAAAAAAAGCAGTTGAGTGCATCTAAACCTAATTTAGCGGAATCCCAACTCAAAGAAATAGAAAACAAATTATGTTAAAACTTGACATTCCCGCAAACGAATGCAATGCTATGATGAATCTCGGGTACCTGGACGGCAAAAGTTCCATGCCCGACTAGGGGGAGGTATATAATGAAATCTCTGTTTAAACGATCCAAGCAACGCAGGATCGGTTTCGTAATTGTTCCCGCTGCGGCACTACTGTTAGCAGCCTGTGGAAGCGGAAGCAGCAATGCCAGTTCTTCCAGCGCTACCAGCACTACTGCCTCAGCCAAACCAATCCAGATTGGCGCCTCACTATCTCTAACCGGCGACTTCGCCGCCAATGGAAAGAGCTTTCAGCGTGGATATGCCATATGGGCGGAACAGGTAAATAAGAACGGTGGGCTCCTTGGCCATAAAGTCTCCATGAAAATACTGGACGACGCCAGCAGTCCAACTCAGGTCGCAACCAACTACCAAGACCTGATCACCTCTGATCACGTTCCTCTAATTGTGGGTCCATTTTCCTCACTGTTGACGGTACCGGCGGCAACAGTTGCTGCCAGATATGGATATGCCATGGTGGAAGGTGCTGGTGGAGCTCCTGGAGTATTCACACATGGCCTCAAGAACGTCTTCGACGTCAGCTATCCGGTCAAAGACGGGCTGCTGCCAGTGGCAAACTGGATCAAATCCATGCCTGCCGGCAAGAGACCCACAACGGCGGCGTACGTGACCAGCAACAACATATTTGCGCAGCCGCAGATCGCGCCAGCTCAGGCAATTATGCAGGCAGCCGGAGTCAAGACGGTTTATAACCAGGTGTTTCAGAGCGAAACCACTGACTTCACTCCATTAGCAGATGCTATTGCCGCCACCCATGCCCAGGTTGCGATCATATCCACCACCTCGGTGTCCAAAGTGATCGCATTTGTCAAGGACTTCATTACTCAGCACTACAACCCGGAAATCCTGGTTGGCACAAATGGAGTTAACCAAACCGCTTTTACTAGCGCTATTGGAACCTGTAATGCAAATGGAATTATTCAGCCAAACGGTTGGTACGCTGGCTATGACAATACGCTCAGCCATCAGTTCGTCAAGGCATATCTGGCGAAGTACGGGGGCACAACCTCGCAAATCACCGCCAGTAGCGCTGAAGCATATGGAGTGGGAGAGGTGCTGGCAGATGCTGTCAATGCCACCAAGAGCTTCAACCAGGCAAAGATACTCAAGTATCTCCATAGCGGTGTTACTTTCCAAACCCTTCAAGGACCAGTAAAGTTCAACAGTAAGGGTGAAAACGTAGATGGAGTTGTGTTAGGGTTCCAATGGCAGAGCAAGGGTACAAAATATGTACAGATACTTCCGGCCTCAGACAAGCAGTCGGTAGCTCCGCTGTTCCCGAAGCCGGCATTCTGCTCATAGTCCCCACCACATATCACCAATAATTCGAGTGGCTTGGCGCAGTGAGAACTAAGCCAAGCCACTTTCAGATCAAGAACGCTTAGCTGATGACAAAGAGGAGATTGATGTGAGTGCCGGAACCTTGGAGATGGCCATCCTGGACGGGATCCTCACCGGTGGGGTCTATGCCCTGATGGCAGCCGGATTGACACTGATTTTCGGTGTTTTGGATATGATCAATATTGCCCAAGGAATTTTCGTAATACTGGGTGCTTACGCAAGTTATTCGCTTGAACATAGTTTCGGGATAGGGTTATTTGAAGGACTTATAATCACAATTCCCGCAATGTTCCTACTGGGAGCATTCATCGAGTGGGCGTTCATTCGGCGTCTCGGCGAATACAATCGGGTCTCGATGTCAATCCTGGTTACTTACGCGGTAACTATAGTAATAGAAGGCGTCCTTCTCCTCCACTTCGGGAGCAACTACCGGAGCCTGACTGCGTCATATGTGACTCAGTCATTCCATGTATTCGGCAACTATCTGCCTAAAATTTATCTCTACGGATTCCTGCTGGCTCTGGCCTCGGTGCTGGTACTGTATTTCATCCTCTACAAAACCCGCCTTGGGGTGAGTGTTAGAGCTGCCATGGATAACCGCTTTGCTGCCCAGTTAGTCGGAGTTGAAGTAAAAAGGGTGTCGACCCTCACCTTCGCGATTGGAGTGGCAGTGACTGCCGTTGGAGGAATGGTGTTTGGTGCGGTGCAGCCATTTACCCCCAATAGCAGCTATGACCTGATTTCGAGACTTCTCACCATTGTGGTTCTTGGCGGACTGGGAAGCGTTGGAGGAGCTCTAGTTGGAGCTCTGGTGATGGTGGTCGTTGAAGACATCATCTCAGTAGCGTGGACGCCAACTTGGGCCACACTGATCTATTTCGCTGTGCTTGTGATAGTTCTACTTCTCAAACCGCAAGGTCTGTTTGGACAACGTGAGGTGCGCGCCCAGTGAGCCTGGTAAATCCGACCAAGTCAACTAAAAGAATCGGTCTTCTGCTGGCGGTAATCGTGCTGGTGGCATTCCCGCTGATATTCAACAATCCCACTGTTACCACTATTGCCACCTATTGCGTAATGTACATGGCAATCGCAACCGCATGGAACAGCTTCTCCGGATTTACCGGATACGTCTCTTTGGGACATGCAATATTTTTCGGAACCGGCGCCTATACCTTGTCGCTGATTTCAACCGGCCTTAACATGTCCGGAGGGTTCCCAGTATTTGCCCTGGTTCCGGTGGCGGGAATTGCGGCGGGAGCTTTAGCAATACCGATAGGATTTGTTGCACTTAGAACCAAGCGCCATACCTTTGTAGTAATAACTATCGCTGCATTTTTTATCTTCCAACTGCTGGCAGAAAACCTCGGATTTACCAAAGGATCAGAGGGCGTTACTTTAGCCCCTGGAGGCTTTGCCGCATCCGATTACAACAACCCCTTCTACTACGCCTCCGCGGTCATATTGATCCTGACGGTGTTTCTGGTGTGGCACATCAAAAGGTCCCGCTTCGGACTTCAGTTATTTGCAATCCGGGACGAAGAGAGCCGGGCGCGAAGCCTTGGAGTAAAAGTTGACAGGGTGAAACTGGTCTCCTTTGTTTTATCGGCAATACCGGTTGGAATGATCGGTGCCATTTGGGCATACTTCATTGGTCAGATTTATCCGCAATTCGCATTTGCTGCTTCGTTTGACGTAACAGTTGCCCTGATGTGTTTCTTTGGAGGACTCGGGACTCTAGCTGGTCCGGTGTTCGGAGCGCTGGTGCTTGAAGCGCTTCAACGCTATTTGGTCCTCAGCCTGACCATACAAAACCTCTACCTCATAATTTACGGACTGCTTTTCCTGGCTGTAATAGTTCTGTTGCCAGAAGGGGTGCTGCCATCAATAAAAAAGCAGATCAGCAAGCGTTTGTTACCCACGGGAGCCGACGTAAGTTTTAATAGTCCTGATTCGGCAACAAGTGGAATCCCACAGGCGTCTGCTGCAAATAAAGAACCGGTCAAAGAAGGGAAAGCTCTATGACTGCTGAAACTGATGCTTTTTTAGAAGTCAAAAACGCAACCAGGAGCTACGGCGGGGTCAAGGCGCTTGATAACTGCAGCATAAAAATAAGCGAAGGCAAAATCACCGGTCTCATCGGTCCCAATGGTTCGGGCAAAACCACGCTGTTCAATGCGATAACCGGGTATGAATCAATCGAAGGGGGTGACGTCTACTTCCGCGGCCAATCCATAACTGGGAAAACGCCTGAGCAGATCTTCGCCCTCGGGATTGGACGCACATTTCAACTTACCAAGATCTTTGCCCGCATGACAGTTATGGAAAATATGTTCATAGCCACTCAACGCAAGGAGGGCTGGCTCAGAAGCGTCATACGACCTGCCGGATCATCAGAAGAACTGGATAGGGCTGTTGAAATTCTGAAATTCGTTGGACTCCTAAAGCTCGCTGAATCTCCTGCCGGATCGCTATCCTACGGACAGCGAAAGCTGCTTGAACTGGCATATATCTTGATTGCCGACCCAACACTTTTACTTCTAGACGAACCCGCCGGTGGGGTAAACCTGTCACTGATTAAAGAGCTGGGCGACCATATTCGCTACTTGAACAGCCTTGGAAAAACATTTCTAATCGTAGAGCACAATATGGACTTCGTTCTAACTCTTTGTCATGAAGTGAACGTGATGAGCTCCGGATCCGTATTTATGACCGGAAAGCCGGAGCAGGTTCGATCCGATCCCCGGGTTCTGGATGCATACCTGGGAATCGACGATTTTGAGGAGGAAATAGTTGTCCCCTGACATTTCACACGACACAATCACTTCTGGCAGCGAAACCCGAACCGAACCGGCTCAAATCCTCTGTCTCGAGAAAGTCTACGGAGGATATGGTGGAGGTGACGTTCTCAAAGGCACAACCTTTACGGTTTCAGACAAAAGCATCACCTGTATCGTGGGTCCGAATGGAGCTGGAAAATCCACCGTCGCCACCGCAATCAGCGGGATACTGAAAATTCGAGAAGGACAGATCACTCTCGATGGAGAACCCATACATACCCTGAAACCAAGAGAGATACTCAAAAAAGGGATAGTCCAAGTTCCCCAAAACCACAGCCTGTTCCGCAAAATGACGGTGGAGGAAAATGTAGAATTTGGAGGATTTCTGATCCGGGACCGCCAGCAGGTAAAGACCAGGTTCGAACAGATTTGCGAGCTGTTCCCGATAGTGAAAGAGAAGGCCAAAATAAAGGCCGGAGCACTATCTGGAGGTCAGCAAAGGCTGGTTGAATTCGCCCGCTGCATGATGCTTTCGCCCCGGATTGTAATCCTGGATGAGCCCACACTGGGACTTGATCCTCAGATGGCCCGATCGGTATTTAGAACAATTCTGGAAATGAATAAATCCGGAGTGACTATATTGCTGGTTGAGCAGAATGCCCGGGCTGCGCTCAAATTAAGCAGCCACGCAGTCGTATTGGAATCTGGACAGGTGCGGCTGCTTGGCTCCGGGCGGGAAGTGCTGGAAAACCCTGAGATCGGTACCCTGTATTTGGGTGGAACAAGCCAGAAACAATAAGGGTCAAAATCACCACGGAATTGAGATTATTTAGGTTTGATTATCACATTTCACTACCCCAGCCAACCTTGACGCTTTATAAGGACGGGATACAAAATGCAAGATGAGCTACTCAAAAGTGCAATCGAAAACTGGGGACCTCGTTTCGTCGCTAATGGAATCGACTACAGCGACTTTCGCCATATAACCAATACTCTTAACGAGTGGTCCGATTGGTGTGACGCCTGGATGGAACTGGGGGCGAAACATGAGAAGCTGGGCCGAACCGCTCTCGACAATGCTAGATACCGGTCGGCTGGATCGCACCTTTCCCAGGCATCGGTTTATTACCATTTTGCGAAGTTCCTGTTCTTCGAAGACCAAGATCAATACTCAAGCGCCCACCAAAAAGCGGTTTCTACTCTCAGGGACGCACTTGCACACCTCGATCCTCCGGGACGAATTCTTGAGGTGCCATACATGGATTCGCATCTCGTTGGAATCCTGCGAACCCCGCCTAGCTCCGGACCCCACCCGGCAGTCATGCTGATACCAGGACTTGATTCCACCAAAGAAGAATTTCGCAGCACTGAACAGCTCTTTTTGGAACGGGGTCTGGCTACTTTTTCAGTCGATGGCCCAGGACAGGGGGAGTCGGAATATTTCCCTATTGAACCCAATTGGGAGATTCCAGGTGAAGTTTTACTCCAAGCGCTGGCTTCACAACCTGAAATAGACCCGGATCGAATTGGGATTTGGGGGGTGAGCCTGGGCGGATATTACGCCTCTCGTGTAGCCTCGGCTTGCTCACTTGCCAAAGCGTGCATAAATTTGTCAGGGCCATATGACTTCAGTGAAAACTGGGACCAACTCCCGCAGTTGACAAAGAACGCTTTTCAAATACGCTCAAAAAGTGGCGATATGGACCAGGCCAAAGATAAGGCAAAAAAGCTCAATCTGGCTGAAGTCGCTGGAAATATAAAGATTCCGTTGCAGATTGTCTACGGTGCCAGAGATCGGCTATTCCCAGCCAGCCAAGCTATTCGACTAAGCAAAGAAGCGCCCGGACTCAGCGAAATACTCTTATTCGAAGATGGCAATCATGGATGCGCCAACATCATTTATAAACACAGAAACCGATCAGCTGATTGGATGGCCGAGATCCTAAACTCCTGAACCGACCAGCTAAATTTAAAAGGTCGGGCAAGCTCCTAATCTCCTGGCAGTCATCCAGTAGATCCCGTCTTCGGCGAATAGGTGTTCAAAATAAACTGAGAACGACTTACCCCAGTAGCTTCCAATATCGTCTTGAATTCTGTGCTGTATAGCGGTGGTATCAGATGGGTTTTCTTTTGGTTGCCAATAAGCGTACTGTTAGTTTTAGAAATAATGGAAAGTGCCTACTGGTAGGTGAAACCGTACGGTTTTACCTTGTGTTCCAAGATTCGCATGACACAGAGCGAAACCATGCACAAAATTAAGTGCGCTTCGATTCTCTTTGATCTCTGGTGAAAAGCGGGGCGGATCTTGAGTCTTTGCATGTTGTTCGGAACCAGTTGTTGCCAAGTGTGACTTTCTTTGTCCACTTTTAGAATCACTTATCAATAAGGAGAACTGAACTACAATTCACACAATATCTGTTACTGATCAGAGTTTCCAACATCGTTTCAGCCCCGTAAGTTTATTCCTCGCTCCCGAGGCTTGGGTGATCCCGTTTGTACCGTAATGTTTGGTCTCGGATGTTGGTTTTCTTGTTGTTGACCTCTCCTCTCCCTAGAGGAAGAGGATTCCTGAAGAACCAGCAGCTCACGCCACCAGCCCTTCAGAGAGTTGACGCTTCGCTGGGCCGCTGTGCTCAGCCCTAACAGGCTTTTGCTGCAGTGTCCC
>JAJZLS010000052.1 GCA_021803345.1 Actinomycetes bacterium | reverse complement strand
TTGAGACCGCTTTTGGATGTGTTCCATAACAAACAGTTCAGCACATTTGAAACCACTTCGCGAATCACCATGTCAGAGCATGTTTTATCGTCATTACTGACTCGGTAACCGGTCAGTTGCATTCATGGATAGATCAGGGGTGGTGAATGGTAACACTGGTTCGCTGCGAAATGTCGCACCGACACAGCACCGCTATATAGGCGTGGATTTTGCGAGCGGCAACGGAGTCGATGTTGTGTTGACTGACCCATATGTATATCCATTTGACACAGGAACCATCGAGATAATTTGAGCGAACTCTAATTCAGCCTCAGGGGATAGAAATGCTAAATTACTCCCACGGCATTTCTGATGCACCTTGGGTAACTGATACCCCAACTTGGCTCTGCAGTTCTTTGAGGTGCCTCGATTTTTCTTTCCTTCGGTACTTCGAATAGGAGGCCAACAGAAAATTCCGAATTCTCTATCTAGTGTAATACGTTCGTGCTACACTAGATAGGTGAGAGATACAGATGTCTTAGACTGGAAATATCGGGCAGAGTACATACGAAGTCGATCGTTTAGACGTCCTAGTGATAAAGATATCGAACCTGACTGGGCAAACGAGGCGTTTCCCGATGACGACGCTCTAATCGAGTGGCCTGACCCTGCTTCCAAATATGGCGGGAACCGATCGACTTATCGGTTACTCGAAGACTGCACGTATCGTAATTGTCGTAATTTACTTACGAGACGAGAAGATTGGAGTAAATGCATGGAAGGCAAACGAAACTCAGGCCCGCCGTTATTGGAGGAGAGATCATGAATAATAAAAACCTTGAACAACTTATAAACCAAGAGACAGAGGCATCTGAGTTGGCACACGATGTCCCCGTATCAGATAAGGCCGTGCGTAAAAGCAGGACCAAGTCAGTGATCTACTCCGTTCGGCTTACTCCCGAACAAATCAATGAAATACAGCATGTCGCGAATGCTGCCGATATTCCACCATCGGCACTGGTACGCGATTGGGTATTGCAAGGACTTACTAATGAAAAGCACGGATCGGATGTCGATGCCATATTGGATTCCTTGGTCAAGGACGTCAATCAACTTCAACGACACCTTTCCCAAGGAAAAGCGTCCTAACTTAATCGTCTCAGCAGAAGCTCTTGACTAGCTCCGCCAGTGGAAACACAAATCTTTCGAAGAGCCAGATCTTCATTATTCAAAATATGATTTTATGATTTGCTCACTCGGAGGGGCTCGAACCCCCAACCCTCTGATCCGAAATAGAAATATCTCGTTTCAAATAGTGCCTTGCGTCATCAGATTATTGCATACAGGCTGGTCTAATCGTTATTTCTGCACGTGAGTTGCAACACCGTGCAACAATTCGGTATTAACTGAAACGGCTTTGTTGGGTTTATGTTGGGTTTGCCTAGACACGTAGTTATCTATTTCAGACAACAGTTTACTTCTTGAGTGGTGGCCCGAGCAATTCCAGGGGAAGTGGGAGTCCTAAAACGGCAATAGCCCATAGAAATGACTGTCAATCAAAACCACGGCGCCCTCTTGCAGAATCCCACACTCCTAGTGGCTTTTATAGGCCGACACAATTGCCTCGCTAAGTATTAGACCTGGCAAACCACTTTAAGACACCTCGATATACATAGTGTTCGCGGACATTGATAAATCGAACCGCTCGGAAGCTGAAAGTTCGAATACAATACGCTATAATTATGTACATGACAACTCTTCCGGTCGCCGATGCTCGAGCTCACTTTTCAAAATTGATTGACGAAGCTGCATCTACTCATGAACGGTTTGAAATCACACGCAACGGTATACGTGCTGCTGTGCTTCTAGGCGTTGACGACTACGACTCTCTACGCGAGACTATAGCTGTTTTGTCTGACTCGGAACTCTTAGTCGAACACGTAAAGGGTCTAGCTGCTATAGCAGAAGGTGACTATGTAGACGCTAAAGAACTCGCCCGCCTTATGCATTATGCAGACTAAATGAATGAAAGCAGCTATAGCCTTCAAATTGCCGGTCCAGCCGCTCGCGCACTAGCTGAAGCACTGCCTCCAAAAATCGCAGCCGCGGCATATTCCTTCATCACTGGTCCATTGCTGGACAATCCGCAAAGGGTCGGTAAGCAACTTCAGCCACCACTTGCTCCGACTTGGTCGGCTCACCGAGGTGAATACCGCGTGTTGTATCTTATCGATGAGACCTCTCGTGCAGTTAAAGTCACCGCGATCCGCCACAGAAGCGACGCCTACAGGGACTAGATGTCACACCTAAAAAAGCCGCTAGACGACCGCGAATATCCGAAGAGCCACCACTCATGTAGCAGCGCGCTCGAAGGGACTCGAACCCCCAACCCTCTGATCCGAAGATAGATAGAACTCGTTTCAAGTGGTGCCTTATGACGTCACGTTATTGCATATAGGCTGCTCTATTCGTTTTTTCTACACTAAGACTGCAACCACGTGCAACAATTGGGTTCTACTTGAAACGACTTTGTTGGGTTTCTGTTGGGATTTCAAAGTGGTAAATACCCCGTGGAATTGTGTATAGAAATAGCCAGTCTGGAACGACAAAGCAAATGTTGAGGAATAAAACTAAGCAAGACGACAAGATAGAAGCTACATTGGCGAATTTGAAAATCTCCAATATCAATATCCGTCTACCATCACAATCAATCTACAAATCATCTACAATAGGATCATGACATCATCAGATACCACAACAGTTCGGGTTCGGCGCCCCGACTCTGAACGACTACAATCCTTAGCAAAGAGTAGGCAAACTACTGTTGTTGAGATTGTTCACACAGCAATAGAAGCTTTGGAACGTCAAGAGTTCCTAAGCGGTTTGAATAACGATTACCGACGCTTACGCGAGGATCCAGATCTCTGGAAGGAGTACTGGGCGGATCGTGATGAATGGGACTCACTGGCTTGATTTGGAGTGGAGCTATTTACGATGTCAATTTGGGGCAACCTATAGGTCACGAGCCAGGATTAACGCGACCAGCGGTTGTCGTTTCTGTGGACATTATCAATAACGGACCAGGAGAACTTGTCGCGGTGGTTCCCATATCGTCTAAGTTCTACGGCCTGCGGAGTCATGTTGAGTTGGAGCCTGGAACTTCGGGTCTCGATCATGTTTCATACGCCCGTTGTGACCAAATTCGTACAATATCAACACGCCGCCTGTCCATTCGGCTGGGCGAAGCTGCTCAAGATGAAGTTCACAAAATCAGTCAGGCACTTCGATTTATTCTGGACCTATAAAAAGATCAAACAAACCACTGAAATATGGCTCTTCAGCTTTTATCGGGTCGCTAATTCTCTCACCCATTATTATTCAACAACTTGAATGGTTAATAGAATACTTATACCGCGCGCTCGGAGGGACTCGAACCCCCAACCCTCTGATCCGAAGTCAGATAAATTCGTTTCAAATGGCGCCTTGTGGCGTCAAATTATTCCATATAGGCTGGTCTAATCGTTGTTTGCGCAAGGAGGCTGTAACAAGGTGCGACCATTCGGCGCCAGATGATCCGAAAATGTTGGGTTTTTGTTGGGTCTGCTTTGGGGCGTTATTTTGGTAAAAACCCGCTAGCTTACTTTCACCCAACCACTATTTCACTCACTACTTTCTACCGGCAGATGAAGCCGAGTCGGCGAAATTGACAGAATGCGCAATCATGGAATACCGAGTTAAAGTGGCTCAACCAAGGAGTTGAACTATCACCGACCACATTTGGTTCTGACAGCGTAGCACACGGTCAAGAGCAACGTAATACGAGAAGGTTCAAAGTATGATGAGGTTTCCCCGATAACCCAATTTGCTCTTTGTGGGCCAGCCTCGGTCAGTGGTAACGAGTACATCAGCCCCTCTTTGAATAGCGGTCGCCACGACTAGGGCATCGGGAAGCTTAAGTTTTTGGCCATGACGAGCCCGAAGTTTCGCTGCCTCAACGGCAATCTCTGAATCAAGTTCCACAATCAATAATGGTAACCGTTCAATAAATTCACATATGGCCGCGACTGAAGATTCACCCCTACGCGCCGGAGACACGAGCGACTCAGCAAAGGCCGATGCTGGCAGGGCGATTCGGTCGCCACGTTGTTGTGCACTTACGAGTTCTCGCTTTGCCCCACTATGATGCGCATCGTCCTCATCAAGAAAGGCAATTAGAATGCCAGCGTCGACTAGAGTCAGTCCCATTCATTGCGCAGTTGATCAAGAATTCTCTGATCGAATACTCCCGTCAGGGATCCAGAGAACCGCTCCAGAACGTCGTCTTGGCGTTCAAGTACCACCCGTCCTGGGCCTTCAGCCCGCGCCATCACTCGCTCACCGGCTTCCAGACCCGCAATGCGCATCGCATCAATCGGAATGGTTACCTGGTGCTTCACACTAATTTTCGTGCTCCGACCCTGATTCTTTACTTTCTCCATACTTGTAAAGAATAGCACCCATTCGCTCCAAGCAAAACATCCAAAAATAGAAAACCAAATTACACCGAGAGCAATTGAGCAACCGTCTGTTAATTTACGAGATACATCATAAGATTCGTTATACAATCCAGATTGGCAGCTCAGCCAGTGGAAAAGCAAGCCTATTCCCTATAATTATGAGTGCACCTATAGCGCGCTCGGAGGGACTCGAACCCCCAACCCTCTGATCCGAAGATGGATAGACCTCGTTTCAAATGGCATCTCTTAGCATCAGATTATTGCATATAGGCTGCTCTATTCGTTTTTTCTAGACGGAGACTGCAACCATTGGCAACAATTGGATTCTAATTGAAACGACTTTGTTGGGTTTATGTTGGGTTTTCAACAAATCGATTTGAAAATTTGTAGAATTCGCAATTGAATTTGTCCGTGGATACGACTGTCTCGTCAGGTATTATCGACTCATTGCTCGTAACCTTGCACTTCAAAAAACACATCTGATCGACAAGTTTCATAGACCATGCGTGACATTTCTGCTCAACTTCAAGCAACGCCTTATTCCTTTTGAATACAACACAGTCCTTCGCACGTCAATCTCGAACAACTAGCACTTAACTTCATGAATAACCATCAACACTTTGCCAAAATTTTCCCTTTATATCCAATAAAATAATTGAACGATTCAAGTCGGCAATTCCGCAGCCCGGATTGAGCGTGACCTGTGATTGATGAGAAGTGCCGATTGCGGAAAATAAAATCTTGGCAGATAGCGCTGTCTGTGCGCAGGTCATCGCTCCAGGCTTGGGTGCGATTGGCAAAGAATTAAAAACTGAGATCCAATCGTGTACCACGGAGGAATTACTAACGACATAGGACCGAAGTGTTCGCTTGTTGTTATCTGCTGTCGAATAAATTGTTACTTTTGCACGATTGAATTCAGTCGAAAGCAGAGTAGCTGCAGACCTTGGAATTTCTAAATCGGTTACCAATACATGTACCAATGTCTTATTTTCCGATAATGCCTTGAAACTTAGCTGAATTGTTATGAGCGGATGCGAGGGCGTTGCGAACTCTTCTTCCGACTGAATTGCAACGCCATTTGAATAAGAAGTTCCTAGACCTGAGCTGTTCCAATGAATACGCGAAAATTCGTTCTGGTACCACTTTTCGGACTGAGTGGTATTTACTGGAACTATATATTCCGCCGAGGCAGTCCGGAGAGAAGGCGACCGAGGCAACATTTCCGACGCACCAGGATCTGGCATACTCGTCTTCTCGGCTCCAGGAAATTCAGGAAGTACAGTGAGCCAGTGGCCTACTGCCGAATTTTGTTCAGATCTAACTATGCTCCCCCCCATAATAAGACCCATCAAGATCAGACCAATCGACCGTGATAGCCGCCAGCTTCTGAAGGAGGAGATCTCCAATTTCATCTGCGGGACCTTCTTTCCCGACGTCTTACCTAATTGCTGCTTCTCTAAGATATTCTGGGACCGCCTAATTCAAGGGTACCTTATATGACGAAGATACTGCGGTAACGGGCGACGGTGTACCAGGAGAACACAAATCAGCCCAGAGATCTCAAACTATACTGGACTTGTGTAAGCTAGGACGAGCAACTCCCGTCATTATCCCCGAAATTATTCCAAGGTATTTCAAATGTCCCCTGGCTTCCAATGGACCCGGCAGTAGATAGTATTTATCCCTTTTGACATTCTCCCCGCGGATTGGCACTACTTGTATAGTTGACTATGGGTGCCAATGGCCACAAATAATACCTCGTCTTTATTTATGATTATGTAGTGCGCTCTCCAATCGCCCCCAAAACTAATTGAGCGATGATCCTTCCATTGGCCACCAAGTGGGTGATTGTATAAATCGTGGTGGTAAGGATCGCTCCTAAAAAGGACTATCGCATTCTCGAACCGCTTTTTCTGTGCTTCAGGTAATTTCGCATACTGTTTGTCGAACTTCTTATGAAATATGATTCTCATAGTGAACGGAGATGCGCCAGCGTCTCTTCGTCAGTTTCAGTGATAGTGATATTACTTTTGGTTTTGTAGTCAAGCTCTGCTTCTCTAATAGCTTCTTCTAGGCTAGCAGTGGGTTCCAGCGCGGCTCTAAATGTAACTTCGCGAGTGCGTAACATCTGCTTGATACTGGCGTTTACCAGCGTCGTTGCCGGTATCCCAATTTCAGCAGCGAAGTCCCTTAGTTCTCGGCGAGTATCTTCATCGAGTCTGATATTCATTGTAATGTTCTTAGACATATAATCTATTGTAATGCTTATGTGTATTACATGTGTAGGCACATCTGCGTTTGAATCTCGACGTGTTTACCTCGTCCTACACGTCTGGTCGGTAGCTGTCAAAAAATTACCTGTAAGTGCCCATCCATAGCTCAGTCCAAGCTGGCGACGTTCCCCAAAGAACTCCCAAGCGCTGATCTGACTACCATCGAAAAATTTTTCAAACCGTATACCAACTACCTACCAAAACAGATTTACCGAGATACCAAAAAGTTCTAATATGGCCTATGAACCGCACTTATATAACTCGCCCGGAAAGACTCGAACCCCCACCCTCTGATCCCAAGATAGATAGAACTCGTTTCAAATGACATCTCTTAGCATCAGATTATTGCATATAGGCTGCTCTATTCGTTCTTTGTTTTGGGTAGCTGCAGCAATATGTAATCAAATGGTACGCCGTGAAATGCCATTGTTGGGTTTTTGTTGGGTTTTTGTTGGGTTTTTGTTGGGTTTTGAGTAGAGCAAATTCATAACTGATCAGTCATTACCGCCACCCATGAAACCAACCAGATACTTGTCAAACAACGTCCAGTGTCATTAGTTCATCAATGAAGCGCTCGAAGGAATTCTTCTAGCGGCACTCCGGCCTGACGAAGTACGCCCGCCAAAGTGCCGCTCTTGATCTCTTTGTGGTTTGGTATCACGCATCCGGTCGAACCCTTTCGCATCACCACATGACTTCCACGTTGTCTTACAACAACAAATCCAAGACTTTCTAAAGCTCTAATCGCTTGAGTTCCAGAAACTTTCGGTAGTTTAGGCACTTGCTGGAACAGTGAAGGTCGTAACCAGCGGTGCATCGTGAGGAGTCAGACCGAACTCTTCGAGATACAAACCGGTCGCTTCTTGGAGATTCTGGATGGCTTCGTCAAGCGTGTCCCCCTGAGTTGTAGTACCAGTCTCAGGGTTAAGTGCAACAAATCCACCCTCGTCTGCACGCATCAGTACGGCAGTTAACTGCATCATGGCTCCTGACTCATCACGCCCAGTAAAAACAAATGCTGAGACACCAAAACGTCATCATAGATATCAGAATACCAGAATGTAAACTGTTCCAGATATCCAACCAAAACCCGCCATTTTGTAATCAGGCCCTGGACAATATCCGAAGAAGAGTTAAGCAGAAATACCTTGATCACCGAGGTAGAAAAGGTGATCCCTGTAGGGGAAAGGAAACTCCTTGTTATTAGGTCACATAACTTAAGAGAAGATATGAGCGAAAAACTAAATGCACTTTTGGCACATGGCGACAAAAGTGCAGAGGTGTACCTTTTCCTTACAATCTCAAGACTCTCGAAAACTTCTTATCCGTAGCTGACTATTCCTATCAAACATGCCACGAGTTCTTCCGAAGACTGCCACACGTAAGTGTGTAGTTATTGGCGCTTTGGATCTTGAAGGTTGGACCACGATGGGCACGATTTGGCTGAGGGCGACAGTCATTGGCTCGATTCGCCCTGTTCCTCAGATTGCATAATAGTCGTACTCGCCGTCGCTTCCATCAAGGGTCCATGTTGGTAGGAGAGAACGATGCTCGTCATCGCTGTGACCACCATTGCCGCGCTGTCGATTAATGCGGCTACTGTGCGGGCACCATCGGTCGGAAAGAGATGGGCGGTGGCCGTACCTGCAGCTAGCACTAGACCCCCAACAGCGCTTCCAAAAGATAACCCAACACTGCGCACTACCTGGTTAACACTCATGGCGCTAGATGTCTCACTTTTTGGCGTAACAGCCAGGATAACTGCGGGCATCGCGGCAGAAAAGCTGCCAACGCCGAAACCGAGGATCGCCATCCACGCTAGAAGCCCGGCAAGGTTCGAACGGGCAACCCGAGATTCTGAGATTGAGGCCGGAGCGTTACTTAAATGCAGAGTTCTCATGCGTATACCAATTACCGGAACTATAGAATCATAGCGCTGTCGTATGCCGGAATACCCAATTGAAGAGTTCTTGACTCAATCGTGGTTACCTAAAAGTTTCACCTAGGGCTGGCTGACACCGTAAATATCCGAAGAGCCGTTAATTGTTGGGTTTATCTTACCACGTACAATAGCCCGAGATTGCTAATATCTGTGACCTGCACTTATGTAGCGCGCTCGGAGGGACTCGAACCCCCAACCCTCTGATCCGAAGTCAGATGCTCTATCCGTTGAGCTACGAGCGCAGATTTGTCAGTTTACTCCGTAAAAGTAAAAGCCGGACCTCGAGTAATTTCCTCACGCCTACAGTATGAACCAATAAATCTGAATATTGAGACTATCCAGATTCTAGAAAATTTGAAATCAGCTTTCTTGCTTATTAAATCGTTACTCTACAGAAAAGCAACCAGTAAAAGGTCTTATCCGTTTTCCGAAGAAGGTCATAAATTAACCAGGACAATAATCCGACATGGCTAAAATTATCGTACAATTCGACTATGGCCAAACCTAAACATCAAGATTTGAGGGAGCATTGGCACCAACTATCAAACACAGATATAACCCTCTTTATAGCTCGGCTGATACTGAACAGCTTGTTATGTCCTTACCCACGGCAGCCCATCTATATGAACTAGTCCACACTTTTCTCAGTTCCCATCTCGGGACCTCGAAAACTATCTTGATTGCCAATAGCGGTGGACTTAACGAAACAAAGGCGCTCCAGACCTCCAATCCAACTTGGCAAATGGCCGTATACCAGCCGGACGATGCAGCAACTAGCCAAAATGAGTCTTCTAATCGGCCAGATCAATTCTCGGTGAGCGGACTTTCCTCGCTTTTGCTAGACGATTCAATCGACCAACTATACGACGGGGCATTTTGTAACCTGCTGCTGCACTTTCTTGATAACGAGACAAAACTTAAGCTACTCAAGTCAATAAGTTCACATCTCAAGCCAGGTTCCCCATTTGTCCTGGTCACTCTGACGGGGGATCGTGCAGAACCAGAGTTTGACCGACAGCTTGACGCTTGGAAAATGACTCTGGATAAATCAAATGGAATCCTGACAATTAATTCTGAGGCTGAAGCAAATCAAGTGAAAACTTTGCCACTTGTAACTCAGGGGACACTTTCGAAACTACTCGAAGATAGTGGCTTCGAACAATCAACGCTCTTCTACGCAACTTATTTTTGCCGGGGATGGGTACTGCTTAAACGTTAGATAGTCGTCTTTGCAAGTCAGAATAGCTGCGAGAACTTAATTTTGAAAATAGCCATAATTGGTACGGATCTTGGATATATGGACGGCTCAGTCGGAGCTCTGGAAAAACTTTGCTTGGGGTGGGCGGAAGAACTCAGACAACAAGGTGTCAATGTGTGTCTGCTGTCAATTCCTCCTGCCAAGAGAATATCCGTGGACCCCCAAAACCTACTTCATTTCTCAAACTTAGCAGATCTCAATTCGCAGTTAGATTCAATTAAGCCTGACGTAACAATCTCTAACAACAGGCCTATGTGGAAATTATCTGGAACGTTTGTAAAGATAAATATCTTTCACAACTATCCTGACGCCTGGATGATTCCTGCAACTACCAGTAACCGAGAAATCACTGAGACACTATCAAAATGCCACAACTTCGCAGTCAGCCAAGCACTCGCGGACCACGTAAATCAGACTTACACTTCTGCAAACACCAAGGTCATGTACCCCTTTATCGGTAGGCCATTCATCGAGAAACAAGTTAGCGTCCAACCTAAGAACCTTCATAAACCGATCAAGGTTCTTTTCCCTAACCGAACACTGGAGAAAAAAGGGCTTAGATGGGTAATCCAAGCGTTCGAGCACAATCTAAACCATCTTGATCGGCTAACAGTAGTTCGAAACATCTCTCCTTGGGATTTTCAGACCCAAGAGCATACTCAGCTCCTCGATCTGGCAGCATCCAAACCATTCGTACAAGTTGTGGAAAAGCAAGTTTCAATTGAATCACTAATCTCTCTTTATTTAGATCATGATGTCGTGATTACCCCATCCATTAAAGCTGAAGGTCTTGGACTTATACCGATTGAGGCACAAGCATTGGGTTTACCAGTTGTAACCACAAATTTAGGAGGCCTAAAAGAGTCAGTTTTTGCTCCCAACCTGGCAATTGAGCCTTATGCTGAAAAAGCGTTTGTTGAAGCCATAGAAGCCGTTTCCAGGATCGATCCAAAGACTAGAGCCGAAATCAGCGACGCTGTCAAGAAACGATTTAGCCCAGAAATTTCTACCAAAAACTTATTAGATCAGATCAGGATTCTACTCAACTGTAACAGTCTTAGCTAGATTTCTAGGTCGGTCGACGTCATTTCCCAGTGCAATCGACAGATGATACGCAAATAATTGCAGCGGTATCACATCCAAAACTCCCGCAAGGAGGGGATGCGTTTGCGGAACCTCAAAAGCCAGGTCTCCCAGGCTGCTGGAAGCGTCATCTCCCGAATTGACTATCATCACAACCTTTGCCCCCCTCACCTTCACCTCTTCGATGTTAGAGATAGTCTTTTCCCATAATCGGGTGCGAGTGGCTATACCAAAAACAACGGCATCGGCATCAATCATTGCGATTGGTCCGTGCTTAAGCTCACCTGCCGGATAACCTTCTGCCGGCAAATAACTGATCTCCTTCAACTTCAGGGCACCCTCCAATGCTACGGGATAGCCAATTTGACGGCCGATGAAGTAAAACCTCTTCACATCCACCATCGACTGTGCCACTGAAGCAATTTTGTCATTGGTTTCAAGGATTTGGTCAATTTTCGGGGGCAAAAGCTGTAACTCGCTAAAAATCTCTCCAACTTCAGACAACTGGAGATTATGACGAACTTGAGCTAAGTAAAGTGCCAACAATAGCAACGCCACGATTTGAGAAGTGTGCGTCTTGGTTGCCGCCACCCCAATTTCTGGACCGGCTCTGGTGTATAAAACGGCATCAGCGGCCCTAGCCATCGAAGATCCCATGACATTGGAAACAACCAACGTCTTGGCTCCCAATAAAGATGCTTCATGCATAGCGGCCATCGTGTCCAACGTCTCGCCGGATTGACTCACGCCAATCACCAAAGTCTGACTATCGACGACAGGATCGCGGTATCTGAACTCCGAAGATATATCAAGCTCGACCGGAAGCCGGGTCCAATGCTCAATTGCATACTTTGCGACCATACCTGCATGATATGAAGTACCACAACCTACGATAAAGATCTTGTTTATTTCTTGGAGATCGTCGATCTTTAGCCGCATCTCGTCTAATATAATTTCGCCATCCGGATTCATACGACCAAGAAGGGTATCCCGTACCGAGTTCGACTGTTCAAAAATCTCCTTAGACATGAAATCATGAAATCCTCCTCTGACCGCAGCATCAAGATCCCATTCCACATCAATCTTTGACAGCTCCAGCTGGTTGCCAGACAAATCGTAAAGTGAAATCTCTTCCGGTGAAACAACTACCACCTGATTGTCACCAACCTGATAGAAAGTATCTGCTTTGCCTAAAATAGCTGGTACATCAGAAGCTACAAAGTTAACTTCGTTCCCTGATCCGACGATTAGAGGTGCCATCCTCTTGCATGCCACTATGGTTTGCGGATCGTTGACATCTATGGCCACTATTGCCATAGCCCCACGCAACTGAGTCATGGCCAAAGATACTGCACTAGTAAGGTTTGCGCCCTCTTTGAGATAGTTCTCTAGAAGATGGGCAATCACCTCGGTGTCAGTCTGTGAAGTAAAGACATGCCCGGCGTTGGCAAGCTCTTCCTTTAGTTCTCTAAAATTCTCAACTATCCCATTGTGGACGATTGCGATATTTCCAGTACAGTCAAAATGCGGATGGGCATTCTCGGTGGTGACCCTGCCATGGGTTGCCCACCGGGTATGGCCTATTCCTGCGCTATAAACTCCGTTTATTCCTTTAGACAGCTCATCGAGTAATGCAAGTGAAGCTGTACCATCAACAGCCCGAAGACGCTCCAGTTTCGAAAGGTCTGAGATCACCGCGATTCCAGCGGAATCATAACCTCTGTACTCCAGTCGACCCAGGCCTTCGATTAGGTCGATAAGCGATGCCTTTTTGCCTGTTGAACCAATAATTCCGCACATGGCTAGAGTCTAGGGTTTTCTTCCATGGATACGAGGCAATCTCATCGTGGCGTTACAAACAATCGAGTCAAAGTGTGATCATTATCGAAAGTCAACGAGATAGTCACAAATCTCCTGAACGATGTTATCTGCCGTCTCTCGATCCGGCGCTTCCGCCATGACTCGAACCTTGGGTTCAGTGCCACTCGGCCGCACCAGTATCCTTCCGGAGTCCCCAAGTTCATCAGACAACCTTGATACCATCTCCCATAAGCCAATAATTTCCTCTATCCGCTTAGGATCTGCAAACTCCATAGAAATCATCGACTGTGGCAATTTAGTCATCGACACTCGTGCTAGCTCGGAAAGATCTTTGTCACTGGCGTTCAGTAGCTCGAGTAACTTCATAGAACTTAGAAGCCCATCACCAGTTGTAGCAATATTCCGAAATATTATGTGCCCAGACTGCTCTCCGCCCAGCACAAATCTATTTTGCTCCAATGCTTGCAGCACATACCTGTCGCCAACTTGAGTTTCATGTACTTTTATGCCGTTTCTCGACATAGCATTGCGAAACCCTTGGTTCGACATAACGGTGACAACCACAGAATTGTCTTTTAGCTGGCCTTTGGATTTCAGGTCAAGTGCAAACATAGCCAAAATCTGATCGCCATCGATCAGATTTCCGTCACCGTCAACAGCCAACATCCGATCAGCGTCGCCATCGAGTGCTATTCCCAAATCTGCTCCGCTTTGTAATACAGTATGAATAAGCATCTCAGGATTGACGGATCCACACCCGTCATTTATATTCTTCCCATTCGGAGCAGCCCCGATCAGTTGCAAATCGACGTCTAAAGAGGAGAACAGCCCTGGAGCAATTGCAACTGCAGCCCCATTTGAACAATCAAGAACTACTTTCAATCTTCTCGAGCCAGACATTTGACAATTCGAGAGCAAAAAGGAGGTGTATTCATCGATAGCCGAAAAATCAGTTAATATCTCGCCCACATCAGATCCTGCCGTGGTGAAATTTCCGGAGAGAATCAGTGAGTGCAGCCTCTGCTCAAACTCATCTTCAAGCTTGATGCCTCCCGGGCCAAACACCTTGATTCCATTGTCCTGATACGGATTATGAGATGCCGAAATTACCACGCCCACCATCTGACGTGCAGCCGATATGTAGGCTATCCCAGGAGTAGGAATCACTCCAACATCCACCACATTCACGCCACACGAACTGAGTCCACTGGACAGCGCGCTTTGGAGCATTGCTCCGGAAACTCTGGTATCGCGTCCAATTACAACTGAAGTAGGCTGAAACACATCAGCTAGAGCTCTTCCAAAAGAAAGAGCGAACTCAGGAGTCAACTCCTGGTTCGCCCTTCCCCTTACACCGTCTGTACCAAATTCGAGCATGTATGAACTATCTCTTCGAGTACTGAGGAGCCTTTCGTGCCTTCTTCAAGCCATACTTCTTCGATTCCTTCTCGCGCGCATCGCGCGTAAGAAACCCAACCCGCTTTAGAGCCGGTCGAAGTTCAGGCGATACTTCGATAAGCCCTCGAGCAATACCTAGGCGCAATGCTCCTGCTTGACCGGATAAACCTCCACCATCGATAGTTGCGTCCACATCGTAGTTGCCTGCCGCATTTGCTACCCTAAGTGGTTCTGTGGCCATATTCCTTTGAGCCAATGATGGGAAGTACTGTTCTATAGGCCTCTTATTTACTGTTATGACACCAGTTCCCGGACGCAAGCGCACCCGTGCAATTGCCTCTTTGCGGCGTCCTGTTGACTGTGATAATGGCTTTGGCATTATTTATATATCCTTATGAAACCCTGCGGGCATTGGAAATGACGTATGGGACTGGAGACTGAGCAGAATGTGGATGCTCTGGACCAGCATAAACTTTTAGCTTCTTGGCCATCGCTCTGCCAAGACGGTTGTGGGGCAACATGCCTTTAATCGACTTCTCCACCACGAATTCCGGCTTCTTCGACAGTAAATCAGAGTAGCTTGTGGCAGTAAGGGCACCAGGATAACCTGAGTGCCGGTAATCAAACTTCTTTTCTGCCTTATTGGAACTCATAACCACCTTGGATGCATTGATTACAATTACGAAATCACCTGTATCCAAATGTGGAGCAAATATCGCCTTATGCTTTCCTCTTAACAAGGTAGCTGCAACTGTGCTCAAACGTCCCAAAACTAAATTCTCTGCATCAATGACATGCCAGGTACGTTTGATGTCCGCTGGCTTCGTCGAATAGGTACGCATTAATTCCTCGCATGCAAAACTGGAAACTTTGTCGAAGGGAATATCCCCAGATTTCCCCATCAATAGCGGAAATTCGACACGGTATTCAATAATACCGGGTTCTACCCCGATACAGCACCGCTATAGACCATATTTATTAGTTAACTCCATTCTGGAATAACCCCGGCGTCATAGCCAACCTCCCAAAGTACCAGACCTGACGGGGGTGCCAACAACTTCACCCACTTCCTGTCACACCCCTCGAGCGCATCACTAACATACGTCGGCGAAATCTTGCGGCAGCCAACCTGATATAACAAACCAGCAATCGAACGAACCATCTGGTGACAGAAAGAGGAGGCTGAAATCCACAAATCAACCCCCTCGGTTTTCTCTTCCAACCGGATCCAGTCCACCCTTCGCTTAAGAGACGCTCCATTGGGATCCTTTCGACAAAAACTGGAAAAATCATGCTCTCCGACTAAACACTGAGACGCAGTACTCACGAGATCAAGATCCAGCCGATCGATAACGCGCCAACTGAATGGATCAACAAAAGGATCAGGGGTATTGCCATAGCGATAGCTATATCTGTAAGTCCGATACCGGGCGGAAAATCGGGCACTAAAGTCTGCGTCGGCTATCCAGGCTGTGCGCACTGAAATGCCCGGGTCCAGCAAGGAATTCATCGATTTTACAAACCGGTCAGGGTCGAACTCCCTTAAGCCGGAAACTCGGAAAGAAATGACCTGACCTCTGGCATGCACACCCCGGTCAGTCCTTCCGGCAACTATCAGGCTGGGCGACTCACTTAGACACACTTCCATCGAGCGCATTAACTCGCCGGCAATGGTTCTTTGGCCTTTCTGAAAAGCAAAGCCGGAAAAACCACTCCCAACATAGGAAATCACTGCACCCACGTTAAATGGATTAAACACAAAGGGATCCGTTCTGGACATCGAGATGTCACTCCGGATCCCTCGCAATTCTTGTTTATCTAGAGTCACACTAGTTCAATTACGGCCATATCTGCATTGTCACCATGACGGGTACCAAGTTTGAGCACCCGTGTATACCCACCCGGACGACCCTCGTATCGTGGGCCAATCTCTTCAAATAGCTTATGGGCCATATCTTTGTCCCGCAGAAACGACATAACCAGGCGATGGTTATGCAGTCCCCCGTGCTTGGCCTTAGTTATCAGCTTCTCGGCTACGGGCCTCAGAGCCTTGGCTTTAGCCTCAGTGGTCACGATGGACTCTGCTGCAAAAAGGGAAGCAGCCAAGTTGGCCATCATAGCTTTTTGGTGTTGTGAGTCGCCACCAAAACGGCGGCCCTTCTTTGGACGTCCTGGCATTTCCTAATCCTTACTCTTTAGTAAAAGCCCTCGCTCTTGCAAACGAGAGGTTACTTCATCAAGCGATTTCTGACCAAAGTTAGTAATGGACAATAAATCGTCGGCAGTGCGCAAAATCAGTTCTCCAATAGTGTTGATTTGCGCCCGCTTGAGACAGTTGCGAGGTCTCTCAGTCAAATCAAGCTCTTCTATTGGCAAGTTGAGATCTGGAGAAATCTCCTCCTCCTCGATAATCTCTGAAAGCTCAAGACCAAGTGGATTCTCGCTCATATCAGCAATTACCCCGAAAAGAGTCCTCAAAGTGTCGCCGGCCGAGGCAATTGCCTCGATCGGAGTGATAGAGCCGTCGCTCTCAATGTCAACAATCAACTGATCAAAGTCATTTGACTGTTCGACACGCACCGGCTCCACCGAAACCGTAACCCTGCGGATTGGTGAAAAGATTGAATCAATCGGAATGATTCCAATCGTGGATGAAGTCTTGTTCTTGTCCGCCGATACGTATCCACGGCCTTTGTCAACAGTGGCTTCGAGAGCAAGGCGGCCTTTAGCTGACAGGGTAGCCAAATGAAGATCCGGGTTAACAATCTCGACGTCTGAAGACAACTGAAAATCGCCGGCTCGGACTACTCCAGGTCCCCTCACGTCAAGTCGGATTGTAACTGGCTCATCGGAATAGCTCCTAAAGACAATATCCTTCAGGTTGAGAATGATGTCAGTGACATCTTCTTTCACCCCAGGCAGCGTCGTGAACTCGTGCAAAGCTTCGTCAAATCGCACCTGAGTCAATGCAGCTCCTGGTATTGAAGACAGAAGAGCTCGACGCAGTGAGTTACCTATTGTATAGCCAAATCCTGGCTCTAATGGACCAATAGAAAACTTCTGCCTATTGCCAATTTGTTCTCCCAATTCCTCAACGGAAGGTCTCTGAATGAAGAGCAACGTATCTCCTTAGATCGTCTACTTCGAGTACAACTCAACGATGAGCTGCTCGCGAACGGGAACGTCAATATGCTCCCGCATTGGCGGATTTAGTACATTTACCCCAAATCCATCAGAAGTCAGCTCAAGCCAACCTGGAACCTGTCGGCTGATGGTATCCCTGTTGTGAACCACAACAATAAACTGGCGGGCCTTCTCCTTTAGTGTAACCAGATCGCCCTTGCGAACCTTAAGTGAAGGAATCGTCACTCGGCGTCCATTCACCAAAACAAGTCCGTGACGAACAAATTGACGAGCCTGAGAACGAGAGGCCGCCCATCCAGCCCTAAAGACAATGTTGTCGAGACGCAGCTCCAGCATTGTCAACAGATTTTCACCGGTGATACCATGCTGGCGGTTAGCCTCTTTATAGGTGTTAACGAATTGCTTCTCAAGCACCCCATAGATTCGACGGGCCTTCTGCTTCTCACGCAACTGAGTGGAATATTCTGAACCCTGACGGGTTCTCTCACGCCCATGAACACCTGGCGGGAAAGGCCTTGATTCCATAGGACATTTTGATGAGTCACACTTTGGACCCTTCAAGTACAGCTTCATCTTTTCTCTTCGACACAGTCGACATACTGGTCCGGTATAACGAGCCACTTGGTTCCTTTCTCGGGCTTAAACTCTACGGCGCTTTTTAGGACGGCAACCGTTATGCGGTACTGGGGTAACATCCTTGATCGACTTAATCTCGATACCGGAGTTTGCTAAAGCACGATGTGCTGTATCTCTCCCAGAGCCAGGCCCTTTAAGTAGCACATCAACGTGTCGAACACCGTGCTCCATTGCACGCTTGGCGCAAGCTTCCGCAGCCAGTTGGGCTGCAAACGGTGTGGATTTTCTAGATCCCTTGAAGCCTACATTGCCAGCACTTGCCCAGGCCAGCACATTACCTTCTTGATCAGTAATTGAAACAATAGTGTTATTGAAAGACGAGTGTATATGAGCTACGCCATATGCAATATTTTTACGATCACGTCTTCTTGGTCGCCGGCCGCCCGGCTTGGTCTTAGCCATTCAAACTCCTACGCAGCACTACCTTGAGTGCACCATCACTACTTGCCATCATTACTTACGAACCTTCTTCTTACCAGCAACAGTCTTCTTCGGACCCTTACGCGTTCTAGCATTTGTATGGGTTCGTTGACCCCGAACCGGCAGCCCTTTTCGATGGCGTAGTCCTTGGTAGGAGGCAATTTCCATCTTTCGCTTGATGTCCTGGGCGACGTCCCGCCTCAGGTCTCCTTCAACCTTAAGGTTTGCATCTATCCAAGTCCTAAGCTTTAAAACCTCATCGTCGGTAAGATCCCTTACTCTTGTGTTAGGATCCACACCGGTTTCTTCGCAGATTTTCTGCGAGGTGGTCAAACCAACTCCAAAGATATATGTCAAAGCGATCTCTAGACGCTTCTCCCTTGGAATGTCTACTCCGGCTATACGTGCCATTAATCAACCCTGCCGTTGTTTGTGTCGTGGATTTTCGCAAATGACCTGAACCCGCCCGTGACGACGGATTACCTTGCATTTTTCGCAAATCGTCTTTACGCTAGCTCTTACCTTCAAATTATTCCCCTGCTCGATCGGGACTTTCCATAGGAACCCAGTTGGGTTCTAGGATCTTTACTTACTTATACCGATATGTAATGCGCCCTCTAGTGAGGTCATACGGAGTCAATTCGACCTGAACCTTATCGCCAGGTAAGATTCGAATGCGGTGCATTCTCATCTTCCCCGAGCTGTGTGCAAGCACTTTGTGCCCGTTCTCCAGCTCGACACGGAACATTGCATTAGGCAAGGGCTCGACTACCGTCCCTTCCATTACTATCGCATCTTCCTTTGGCTTGGTCAGCTCACCCTCCTAAACACTACAATCCACATTTCTGCGGAACTAATCGATATTGAATTTAAACCTTGCGGGCAAGACACCATAAATACATAGTGAACCACCCGGCTTCACCTTTTCTTGAACCCGGTCTAGCCGAACCGCACTGACAATGTCGTTAAGGCAAGGCTCTACCAAAGATCCGAGGAAACATTATATTAGTTGCTCAAACCGACTAAGCCTGCCATCATAAGCTTTTCAAACCGCTCAAATCTAGAATTTACCCGTTTATAGGTTAATTCCTTACTGAGTCAACACTTCAGGACCGTTTTCTAGAATTGCAATAGTGTGTTCAAAGTGGGCGGACAGTGAACCGTCTTTTGTGACTACACTCCATCCATCCTCCAGGGTTAGCGTCTCCGGACCACCCAAATTGACCATTGGTTCCACTGCCAAGACATTACCTATTTGCAATTTCGGCCCTGAATTACCTGGCCAATAGTTAGGAACACTGGGAGATTCGTGCATTGCGGTACCAATCCCGTGCCCAACATATTCCCTGACTACGCTCATCCCTTCGGCTTCGACTATTTTCTGCACCACTCTGCCTATCTCATGAAGCCGATTACCCTCGACCATCACACCTATCGCGGCCACAAGAGATTGTTCCGTAACCTCAATCAGATGTTGGGCTTGCTTGGATATTTCTCCCACACCCATTGTGTAAGCTGAGTCACCATGATAACCCTCCACAATCGCTCCGCAATCGATGGAAATTACATCCCCTTCTTCTAAGCGGTAGCTGCCTGGGATACCATGGACGATCATTGAATTGGGAGAGGTGCAAATAGTCGCCGGAAAACCATGATAATTCAAAAAGTTCGACTTGGCCCCGCGCTTCTCTATTACTTCCCTGGCTATTTTATCTAGCTCCAGAGTGGTGATACCAGGGCGCACGGCCTCACGAGTTCTTTCCTTGATCTCAACGACCACCTTTCCTGCTTTGCGCATTTTGGCGATCTCGGTACTATTGCGCCTCACTGGTTCCCCTATACAATCCCAACCTTGGCGTGCCTACTGGGCACTCCTCGAGTATCTGGCTTTATTTACGACGGCTACCAATCTCTCCATTACCTCGTCCGGAGTACCAACCCCATCCACAGAGACTAGCAAATTGCGCTGTGAATAGAACTCAATCAAGGGAGCGGTGGCTTTATCGTACAGATCCAGCCGTCGCCGAATCGCTACCTCGGTATCGTCAGGTCTCTGCACTACCTCACCACCACATAGATCGCAGGTCCAGTTCAACTTGGGAGGAGCTTCCAAGGAATAGTTTGCTCCACAGGTCTGGCATACTCTCCTGGAAGAAAGTCTTTTTAGAACAAGCTCAGTCGGAACATCCAAGTCAATTGCAAGGTCTATTAAATGAGGTTTTATCATCTCATCAAGAGCTTCCGCCTGAATTGCGGTCCTTGGAAAACCATCGAGGAGAAATCCACGTGACGCATCGGGCTCAGCTAAGCGATCTTCGACGATGCCCATAATAACATCGTCAGGGATCAACTCACCACTGTCCATGTATGATTTCGCGAGTTGGCCAAATTCAGTTCCAGCCTTCACTGCTGCCCGAAGCATGTCCCCAGTCGATATATGCGGCACTGCAAGGTAGTGGGATAAGCGCACGCTTTGAGTCCCCTTACCTGCACCCTGCTTACCAAGGATCACAAGCCTTGCGCCACTTGCCACTAATTAGCCTCCCGATAGTCCTCGTACTTTAGATTAGTGAAGAAATCCGTCATAGTTACGCATGGTCAACTGCGAGTCGACCTGCTTCATTGTTTCAAGGGCGACAACAACTGCAATTAGTAAGGTGGTGCCCGCAAATGGATAACCAGTCACATGCCAGAGTGCCAGAGCAATTGCCGGCAATATAGCCACCACTGCCAGAAAGAGTGAGCCTGGCAACGTGATACGTGAGAGGATCTTGGACAAATAACGTTCGGTAGCTGCCCCTGGTCTTATTCCCGGTATGTATCCACCTTGCTTTCGCAAGATATCCGCTTGCTGATAGGGATCAAAGGATACTTGGACATAGAAGAAAGTAAACAGAATGATCAAGACACCATAAATGCCTATATACACAAAACTTGTCGGCGAGACTAAATGATTATTCACAAAATTCCTATAACCAACTCCAGGAATAATGTTGGTCAGTAGTACTGGAAAATAAAGAATCGACGAAGCGAATATGATTGGGACTACACCTGCCTGGTTGACCTTCAGAGGAATATGCGTGTTCTCACCGCCGTACATTTGCCTGCCAACCATCCTTCTCGGGAATGTAACAGGAATACGTCTCTGACCTTGCTCGACAAAAACAATTGATACAAGAATCACAAGTGCCAACGCGCATATTACGGCGAACTTAATCGGACCTGCCTGTTCGTAAATGATCCGACCGCCTCCCGGGATACCTGCGACCACGCTTGCGAAAATCAAAATCGACATCCCCTGGCCAATACCTCTAATGGTTATCAACTCGGCCAGCCACATGACGAAAGCTGTTCCCGCGGTCATGGTCACAACTATGAATAAAACCCTCGGCACTGTGAATTGAGGAATCAAGTCGACATTCTTCCCGTTGGGCAAGATACCTGCGCCACCATTATGGAAAACGAAAGCCAGGCCCGTTGACTGCATAACTGCAAGAGCAACCGTAAAGTATCGCGTGGTTTGAGTGATTTTCTTTTGACCAATAGCTCCCTCATCTCTCCACTGAGTCAACTTTGGAATTACAGAAGTCAGCAGCTGGATAATAATCGAAGCAGTTATATACGGCATGATGCCAAGGCCGAAGATCGCAAATCTGGTAAGTGCTCCCCCGGAGAACAGGTTTAAGAAGCCAAGCACGCCTGTTCCTGTGCCTCCGCTTTCGAGTTGACGAACTGCATTGAAGTCAATTCCAGGCACCGGAACGTTGGCACCAAGCTGATAAATGGCAATTACCAAAAAGGTAAAAAGTACCTTATTTCTCAGCTCCCGAACCTTGAAGATATTACCAAATGATCCAAACAATTCTTTACCGCCAGTTCATCAACCGAAGGGCGCTATTTGAGAACCAATCCCAAATACCCAATTACTACAAAACCTTTGTTCACAATAGTGTAGCCAACTAACACTTCTGGTTATTGCCACTGATTTACAATAAAAAAACAGGTGGCCGGCACGCAACCGACCACCTGTTCGCTTACATAAACCGTTTTACCTGTTTGTAAGAGCATTACCTTTAGCTGGTGGCCTGCCATTACCAAATGGAAGATCTAGCTTAATGGCAGAACCTCCCTTAGATTCGATAGCAGCACGAGCTGAGGCTGAGAATGCATGCGCAGATACCGTCACTCCCGCATTCAGTTCTCCGTCCCCCAATATCTTGACAAGACCGTTCTTCGAAACCAACCCATAAGACTTCAACATCTCAGGATCTATAACTAAATCGCCATTACCAGCAAGAGTCGAAATATCGTCAAGGTTGACGACGTTGTACTTTACTGAAAATGGGTTCTTAAAGCCCTTCAGCTTAGGGATTCGAAGAACCAAAGGAAGCTGGCCTCCTTCAAAGCCTGCTGGAATCGTGTCTCTGGCGCCTTGGCCCTTGGTACCACGGCCAGCGGTCTTACCTCCACGGCCAGCGGTTCCTCTACCGACTCTCTTGGATCGCTTCGTTGCACCAGCTGCAGGTGCCAAATCGTGTAATTTAATCATTTCCTAAGCCTCTTTTTCCTCTATCGAGACAAGATGACTGACTTTAGCGATCATCCCACGAATCTCTGGACGATCGGCGTGCAATCGCTCCTTGCCAATCCTTCCAAGCCCAAGAGCTTTTAGAGTGCCCCGGTGCTTAGGCTTAGTACCTATAGAAGATCTAATCTGTCTGACTACCAGTTGCTTCTCAGCCATTACGACGCCTCACCTCCGTGAGCTCGAGTCCTCTTGGACTCGTTATATGCGTTCAAGATTCCTTTGGGAATGATCTCATCAGCAGGCTTTCCCCGCAACTCAGCAATCTCATCAGGCCTTTTCAGGCCCTTAAGACCAGCTATGGTGGCGTGAGCAACATTGATGCCGTTAGAGGACCCAAGGCTCTTGGCAAGGATGTCATGAATGCCAGCCATTTCCAAAATTGCACGAGCCGCTCCACCTGCAATCACACCGGTACCAGGAGCTGCTGGCTTTAGCAATACTCTTCCGGCCCCAGCCTCTCCAATTGTGGGATGTGTAATGGTGGAACCCGCAAGAGGAACATCGAATAAATTCTTCTTTGCCTCTTCAATTCCTTTTTGGACCGCGAGTCCGGCTTCCTTGGCTTTACCATAACCAAGTCCCACCTTGCCATTGCCGTCACCAATCACCATCAAGGCAGTAAATGAGAAACGCCTACCACCCTTGACTACCTTGGCAACGCGGTTTACCTTGATAGTACGCTCTTCGTAACCCGAATCAGCCATTCTAGAACTCCAATCCGCCTGCGCGGGCAGCATCAGCTAATGCAGCAACCCTACCGTGATATTTAAACCCACCCCGGTCGAATACCACAGCCGAGACTCCCTTTTCCTTAGCTCTTGATGCCACCAATTCTCCAACCTTTCGGGCCGCTTCGGCATTACCTGTAGCACTACCTTTGAACTGACTCTCGACCGTAGAGGCAGCTGCAATGGTCCTACCTGATGAATCATCAATCACCTGGGCAACTATATGCCTGTTGGATCGAAATACGGCCAAACGCGGACGCTCAGTAGAACCCGCGACTAACCGCCGAACTCTGGAGTGGCGCTTTTGCCGAAGCGCCTGCGAGCTATGCGTTCTCGATGACATCTAAAACTTTCCTTCCAATACCTTTTGGACAAGACATTTGAATTGACTGGTTAACTCACCTAGGTCAATCTGATTACTTGCCAGCCTTTCCAGCCTTTCGAAGAACTTTCTCTCCGAGATAGCGAACACCCTTACCCTTATATGGCTCAGGCTTACGAATCTTCCGTATATTTGCAGCGACCTGACCTACAAGCTCTTTATCAATTCCTACAACATTTATTCTGGTAGGAACCGGAGTCTCAAATGTGATTCCGTTGGGAGCCGCTACGATTACTGGATGCGAAAATCCCAGAGCCAACTCAAGTTGAGTGGGAGACTTCGCACTAGCTCGATAACCAACTCCTACGATCTCTAGTTCCTTATTGAAACCATTTGTCACTCCAATAACCATGTTGTTGAGCAAAGTACGAGATAGGCCATGCAGAGCGCGATTACGCCTTTCATCATTTGGGCGTTCGACCACAATCGACTCACCCTCCTTCTTGATGGAAATCTCAGAAGGCATATTTCGCTCTAAAACACCCTTTGGTCCCTGCACCTTAACATAGTTTCCAGAGATCTCAACGTTTACCCCTGAAGGAACCTGAACCGGCACTCTTCCTATACGAGACATACACTTTCCTTTGTCTTATCGCCTGTTACCAGACATAACAAAGAACTTCGCCGCCAACTTTGTTACGACGAGCCTCTGCATCTGTCATCAAACCCTTTGAGGTAGACAGCACTGCTACCCCTAAACCACCCAAAACTCTTGGAATAGAATCAGCTCGGGAATACACTCTAAGTCCTGGCTTTGAAACTCTCTGAATACCTGAGATAGTCCTCGCCCTGTCGTTGGAATACTTCATGTTTATCTGGAGTACCCTGCCAGGCTTTCCTGGTACCTCTACCACTTCATATCCTGAGATAAAACCCTCGCGAGCCAAAATGGCAGCCAATGCCTCTCGCAGATTCGAGCCTGGCATGCGAATTGAGTCATGCATAGCCACATTCCCGTTACGAATACGGGTCAGCATGTCCGCTATCGGATCTGTCATTGTCATGCTTTTCCCTCCTTCTACCAGCTCGACTTGGTCACGCCAGGGATTTCACCCTGGTGAACCATCGTTCGCAAACAAATCCTACAAAGCCCAAACTTACGAAAAACCGAATGAGGTCGGCCACAACGCCTACATCTGGTATACGCACGCACCTTGAACTTAGGGGTTGCCTGCTGCTTATTAATCAATGCCTTCTTGGCCATGATGCTCCCGTTACCCTTCCCGCTTGAATGGGAAACCAAATGCGCTCAACAGCGCACGACCCTCATCGTCGTTCAGTGCTGAAGTCACAATTGTTATGTCCATACCTCTTACCGTATCAACCTTGTCGTATTCGATCTCAGGGAAGATGAGCTGTTCGGTTACACCAAATGTGTAGTTTCCTTTGCCATCGAAAGCTTTAGGGTTCAATCCTCTAAAGTCCCTGATCCTCGGAATCGAGATGCTGACAAGGCGATCGAAAAACTCCCACATCCTGTCACCTCTCAAAGTGACCTTGGCGCCAATGGCATTGCCTTCTCGAAGCTTAAAACCAGCCACAGATTTACGAGCCCGGGTAGAAACAGCCTTCTGGCCAGTCACAATCTCCAGGTCCCTCAAAGCACCTTCCAACTGGGAAGCCTGTTGCAGTGCTCGACCTACTCCAATGTTGAGAACAATCTTTTCCAACCTTGGCACCTGCATAATATTCGCCAAGCCGAGCGACTCTTTTAGCTGTACACGAAGTTCTGCGTCATAACGTGCTTTTAGACGTGGACGTTCAATAGTCCCTTGCGCCATTACAAATCACCTCCACACTTACGACAGACTCTGTTTTTAACACCAGACTCCTCGATATTGTAGGCAATTCGAGTTACTCCGCATTTAGAGCAGACGATGGCCACGTTTGAAGCCTGGATAGGCATCAACTTGTCTAAAATCCCACCATTTTGCATCGCCTTTGTCGGGCGCTGATGCTTACGCACAGAATTCACGCCTTCGACAATCACCTTGCCGTCTTTAGGCAACACAGTGATTATCTCACCCTCTTTACCTGCGTCTTTACCACTAAGAACCTTTACCTTGTCACCTTTGTGCAGCCTCAACTAAATCACCTCCGGTGCAAGAGAAACGATCCTCATGAATTGCTTGTCCCTAAGTTCACGCCCAACTGGACCAAAGATACGGGTTCCTCGGGGTTGCTTTTGATCATTGATCAAAACAGCAGCATTCTCATCGAAACGAATGTAGGAGCCATCACTACGACGACGCTCTTTGGTGGTCCGGACAACCACGCACTTGACAACGTCACCTTTTTTAACTGCAGCCCCTGGAATCGCGTCCTTTACGGCAGCTACGAAGACGTCGCCAATAGAGGCATATCGACGTCGTGAACCACCAAGAACCTTAATGCATAACACCTCGCGGGCGCCGGAGTTGTCTGCCACTTTGAGTCTTGTCTCTTGCTGAATCACTTTGCACGCTCCAGAACTTCCACAAGCCTCCAACGCTTAAGCTTCGACAGGGGTCGAGTCTCTGCTACGCGGACGCTGTCACCAATACCCGCCTCATTATTGGCGTCGTGTACATAAAGCTTCTTCGTTCGTTGAACTGTCTTCTTGTAACGCTGGTGACGAACTCTCTCTATCACCGCAACCACCAAGGTCTTGTCCATCGAGGCGGAAATTACCGTCCCTTCACGAAACTTACGACGATTGATACGACTAGTTTCTTCCATCTGGGTGCTTTCTATATCGCTCATAATCTATTCCCCGCCCTTTGTGAGTCCAAGCTCCCGCTCACGCAACAAGGTGGAGATTCTTGCAATCTCACGCTTCAAAGTGCGAATTCGAGCTACATTTGCCAACTGGGCAGTTGCAACCTGAAAACGAAGATTGAAAAGCTCTGACTGATTCTCGACCAGCTTTGTGGTCAATTCATCCTCTGATAGACCCCTAAGTTCAGCAACCCTTGCCATTACTTCTCACCTCCGCTCACCTTGGCGAATTCTTTGACTATGAACCGAGCCTTAATCGGGAGCTTCTGAATTGCTCTTTCCATGGCGGCTCGGGCCAACTCTTCTGAAACTCCGTCCAACTCAAACAAAATTCTTCCCGGCTTGACCACAGCAACCCAAAACTCTGGGTTACCCTTACCGGAACCCATGCGGGTTTCCGCAGGCTTCTGAGTCACAGGCTTATCCGGGAACACCCGAATCCACACCTTTCCACCACGACGTACGTGCCGGGTCATAGCGACACGTGCAGCCTCGATTTGTCTTGCGGTTAACCAACACGCCTCAAGTGCCTGAATACCGTAAATTCCAAAATTGAGCTCGTTGCCGCCTTTTGACAGACCTGACCGACGTCCTCGCTGCACCTTGCGGTGTTTAACTTTTCTTGGCATCAACATTGTTAGTCAACCTCCCGCTTGAAGTGAGGAGTTTCATGGTGGCCGTCGCGGGTACGGCGCTCAATGTCTTCCTCTTCAGCTAGCAACTTCTCAAGATCATCGTTTACTGGCCCAGCTATAACAACGGGAGTCACCTCAGTTATTTCCTCGGGCTCCACCTCCTGGCCAATCGCGGTTGAAGCAGTCTCAGGATTCGAACCCGGGTCTCCCAGACCTGGTCGCCTTCGACCACCACCGGCGCTAACTACCCTTTTTGGCCGGTTGGATGGCTCAGTGATTGGAATCTCTTTAGCGCCTTGCTCACTGGAAGAAACTTTGTAGGGAAGAATATCCCCTTTGTAAATCCACACTTTCACCCCGATGCGACCAAAAGTGGTACGAGCTTCACGAAACCCGTAATCAATATCGGCTCGCAGCGTATGGAGAGGAACTCGACCCTCTCTGTACTGCTCCTTTCGGGACATCTCTGCTCCACCGAGACGCCCTGAACACTGAACCTTCACACCCAACCCGCCAGCTTTTTCAACTGACTGTATGGCTCGCTTCATCGCTCGCCGAAAACTAACCCGCCTAGAGAGCTGGTCAGCAATTCCCTGAGCCACCAAAGCGGCATCCAATTCAGGTTGCTTAATCTCTTGGATGTTGAGCTGAATCTTCGAATTCCCGGTGATCTCCACCAGCTTGGCCCGCAATCTCTCTGCCTCGGCTCCCTTACGGCCTATCACAATTCCTGGACGAGCGGTGTGAATGTCAACTTTCAATCTGTCACGGGTACGCTCGACCTCGATCCTAGAAACTGCGGCAGACTCTAGATCGGTGGAAAGAAAATCTCTAATTCGCCAATCCTCTATAACCGAGTCCTGATACGTGCGGTCATCAAACCATTTTGACTTCCAGTCGGTGGTTACACCCAGGCGGAATCCATAGGGATTTACCTTCTGACCCATCTACTTCTCCTCTGTTTCAGGCTCTGAAGAGTCGGAACCTTCATCAACTATCTCCGACTCCACTGACTCGCTGATCTCTTCAGCCTGTGACGACTCCACGGCACTCGCCTCTGCCACAGCCTCCACCACTGCTTCACTTTCCAACTCAGTATCAACGGGTGCATTACTCTCAGTTGCCGAAGAGGAAACCTCATCGACTAGAGGGGTGGCACTAAACGAAGTCTCGGGAGATTCGGTACCAACTGACGAAGCCTTCGGCCTCTCTGTGGCGCCGCCTCGAGTACGGGCTACACGACGAGCCCGTCTATTTGCATCTTCTGCGGCCCTCTTGGATCTGACCACCTGAAGACGCTCATCTGAAAGACGAGCGACAATGATGGTGACATGAGCCGTACGCTTCCTAATCGCTCCGGCCCTGCCTCTGGCGCGAGCCCGGAACCTCTTCATAGTGGGGCCCTCATCGGCAAAACAAGAAGCTACGAATAGTTCGTCAGCGGGGATCGAGTCGTTGTTCACGGCATTTGCCACGGCGGAATCGAGAAGCTTCCCAATAACTGCAGCGACGTCGCGATCCAAACCAGACAAGATTTCCCTGGCTGTTTTGACATCAAGACCCCGAATTAGATCAAGAACCTCTCTAAACTTATACGCAGAGGCTCTGTAGGAGCTGAGCACTGCCCGGGTACCGGGGCGTTCGTTGGTTTTAGTCCCAGCCATTATCGCCTCCCAGCCCTCTCTTGACCTGCGTGATAACGGAAGGTACGAGTTGGTGCAAATTCCCCCAACTTGTGTCCGACCATCGACTCGGTAACATAAACCGGCACATGCTTGCGCCCATCATGAACCGCTATTGTGTGCCCAACCATATCCGGGATGATGGTGGAACGTCGGGACCAGGTCTTTATAACCTTCTTGTCATTGGCTGCGTTCTGAGCATCAACCTTCTTGAGTAGGTGATCATCCACGAATGGACCTTTTTTCAAACTACGTGGCATAGTAACTACTTCCTATCGCCTGGCGCCGCGTCCACGACGCCTTCTGATTATCAAACTGTCTGAATCTTTTCTCAAAGCTCTGGTACGACCTTCTGGCTTGCCCCAAGGCGATACCGGGTGCCGTCCACCGGAGGTCTTGCCTTCACCACCACCAAGAGGGTGATCAACCGGGTTCATAGCCACACCCCGGGTCTGAGGCCTAACACCTTTCCATCGATTTCGTCCCGCCTTGCCAATGGAAATCAGTTCGTGCTCAGAGTTTCCTACCTCACCGACAGTTGCCCTGCAATCAATCGGCACTTTACGCATTTCAGTCGAAGGAAGTCTCAGAGTTGCGAAGTCACCCTCTTTGGCGACCAGCTGAATACTCATACCAGCTCCGCGGGCAAGTTTTCCACCTTGACCAGGTCGTAATTCAACATTATGGACTACCGTACCAACCGGAATATTGCGCAAAGGAAGAGCGCAACCGACCTTGATGTCGGCATCTGGTCCACTCTCAACAATATCACCCACATTCAACTTTGCTGGAGCAAGGATATAGCGCTTCTCACCGTCGAAATAGTGAAGAAGCACAATGCGAGCGTTGCGGTTTGGATCATATTCAATCGCTGCAACCTTTGCCGGCACGCCGTCTTTAGTCCGCTTGAAATCAATGATACGGTACTGCTGCTTGTGACCACCACCGCGGTGCCTTGCGGTCTTGCGTCCGTAGCTGTTGCGGCCGCCAGATCTCTTCTGCGGTGCTAGCAGCGAACGCTCCGGCGTTGATTTAGTGATTTCCGCAAAATCGGAAACCGTCTGGAATCTTCGCCCTGCGCTTGTTGGTTTTCTCTTCCTAATTGCCATAATTTGCTCTTCGTCTACTTATCGAACAATTCAATGCGATCGTCCGCAGCCAACTTTACAATTGCCCTCTTAGTATCGGGCCGTGAGTTGTATTCCCCAGTACGACGGTTACGTTGCCTCTTCCCCTTACGGTTCAATGTGTTAACCTTTAGTACTTTGACATCAAAGATCTGCTCAATCGCCTTGCGGATCTCGATCTTGTTTGCCCGGGGAGAAACAATAAACGTGTAGAAATTTTCATCCATTGAGCGGTAAGACTTCTCCGATACCACCGGTTTCAAAATAATTGAGTGTGGATTTTCCATCACTGAACACCTCCCTCTGACTCCGATGCATCAAAGCGCACTTCGACAGTTGTACCTTCTTCATCCTCACCGGCTCCAGGGAGAACGTTCTCGCTAAAAACAACAACGTCGCTCTTTAAGATGTCATATGCATTGAGCTCTTCAATATCTAAAAGTTGAACCTCGGGAATGTTGCCAAAGCTTCTAACAGTGTTGTAGTCATAAGGATCCACAACCAACAGAATTCTGCCTGAAAGATTCAAAGCCTTGAGGGCGGCTATCGCGTCCTTGGTCTTAATAGTTGGGAAATCCCATCCATCGAGAACTACAATTGCTCCCGACTGTGCCCGGTCCGACAATGCCTGCAGTAAAGCCAGACGTATCATCTTCTTAGGAGTCTTCTGGGTATATTTACGTGGCTTTGGCCCGAGAGCAACTCCTCCGCCAGCCCACTGCGGAGACCTGGTAGAACCCTGCCTGGCCCGACCAGTACCTTTCTGACGAAAAGGCTTCGCTCCACCTCCGGAAACTTCGGCCCGAGTCTTGGTACTCTGAGTACCCGCCCTTGCAGCCGCTAGCTGAGCAGTTACGACCTGATGCAATAGGGCAATGTTGGGCTGATGTCCAAAGATCATCGGATCGAGATCAATCTGACCCAGATCTTCGCCCTTTTGATTTCGCTTGGTGACGCTAACCTGCACCAGCTCTCTCTCCGCTTGAGCGAACGCCATGACTAATTACCACCTTTCACAGCATTGCGAAGAACTACCAAACCACCTCTGGGTCCAGGTACCGCGCCTTTTATAAGTACAATCTGGCGGTCCGGGTCTGATCGCATAACCAGCAAGTTTTGAGTTGTCACCTTTTCGCTACCATATTGTCCCGCCATACGGGTGCCCTTGAAAACACGCGCAGGAGTAGCGCAGGCCCCTATAGAACCTGGGGCCCGGTGATGCTTGTGGTTACCGTGCGAACCGCCCTGACCCTTGAAATTATGCCTCTTCATTCCACCGGAAAAACCATGTCCCTTGGATATCGCAGTCACGTCAACCAGCTCACCAGCTACCAACTGCTCTGCCGTGATTTCCGTACCGGGAACCATCCCGTTGGTGTCATCGACGCGTATCTCCACGAGCCTCTTACCTGGCTCTACCCCGGCCGAACGATAATGACCCGCGAGCGGCTTAGATAACTTTGACTCTTTCTTAAAGCCATAGGTTATCTGCAGAGCGGAATAACCGTCGGTTTCAGGCGTTTTAGCCTGAACGACCCGTACCGGGGCGATCTTAATAACAGTCACAGCGACTGCACGATTCTGGTCATCCCAGATCTGAGTCATGCCGACCTTTTCGCCGACGATCGCCTTTGTTGCCATCGTAAAATCCTTCGTCTCTTAAAAACTGTGTGATCAATCACACACAAACGCTCCGCAGGCATAGCCGACGGAGCTTCGATCTGTTTTGCCAAGCGGTACCCGAACTAAACCGGGCCAACCTGGACGTCATACTCAACGGAAGTTCAAATAAGTATAGACGGAAACTTCACCTATCAGTTCGGGAGCTATACCCAAACTAGGCGTTTTGAATCTTGATCTCTATATCCACCCCAGCCGGCAAATCCAGTCTTTGCAATGAATCCACAGTCTTCGGAGTGTGATCTACTATATCGAGAAGCCTCTTATGGACTCTCATCTCAAAGTGCTCTCTCGAATCCTTGTACTTGTGCGGCGAACGAATCACTGTGTAGCGATGCTTCTCGGTAGGCAGAGGCACTGGCCCCTGCACCTTTGCCGAGGTACGCAAAACCGTATCGACAATCTTCTTAGTTGAATTGTCAATTAGCTCATGATCGTAAGCCTTCAAGCGGATTCTAATTCTTTGTTTGCTGCTATCAGCCATCGCTATCCTTAGTGCCAGCTGTACCAATGCAACCCAATTTGGATTGCATCAAACATAATACGTGATTTGAACCAGGGCACAGGCCGCCGGGTCATCCGGCAAGCCCATGCCCTTATACAACTAATTTGTTACTTGAGAATCTTGGTTACTCGACCAGCGCCTACAGTACGTCCACCTTCACGAATAGCGAAGCGAAGACCCTCATCCATAGCGATCGGCTTTCCAAGCTCAACAGTCATGGTAACGTTGTCACCAGGTAGAACCATCTCTGTCCCCTCTGGGAGAGTGATGGTTCCAGTCACATCAGTGGTACGGAAGTAAAACTGTGGACGGTAGTTATTGAAGAATGGCTTGTGACGTCCACCTTCCTCTTTCGACAACACGTACACGTTTGCCTCGAAATTGGTGTGAGGAGTGATGCTGCCTGGCTTACACAAAACCTGACCACGCTCTACATCAGTCTTCTTAGTTCCACGTAGAAGAGCACCGATGTTATCACCTGCGCGTCCTTCATCGAGCAACTTATTGAACATTTCAACACCGGTACAAACCGTCTTCTGGGTATCGCGAAGTCCAACGATTTCGATTTCATCCCCGACCTTAAGGATACCCGATTCTACCTTTCCAGTGACGACTGTTCCTCGACCCTGGATGGTGAATACGTCCTCAATAGGCATAAGGAATGGCTTGTCGATATCACGCTCCGGCTCCGGAATGTAATCATCAACAGCCGCCATTAGCTCGACGATCTTGGAAGCCCATTCTTCGTCTCCCTCGAGCGCCTTTAGAGCTGATACCCTTACAATCGGTGTGTCGTCACCAGGAAACTCGTACTCGTTGAGTAGTTCGCGAACTTCCAACTCCACCAGGTCCAGCAGTTCCTCATCATCAACCATGTCGGCTTTGTTGAGAGCCACGACAATGTAAGGAACACCCACCTGACGTGCAAGAAGCACGTGCTCACGAGTTTGAGGCATGGGACCATCAGCTGCTGACACAACAAGAATCGCACCATCCACCTGTGCGGCACCGGTGATCATGTTCTTGATGTAGTCGGCGTGACCCGGCATGTCTACGTGAGCGTAGTGTCGGCGATCAGTTTCATATTCTACGTGGGCAATGGAAATTGTTATTCCACGTGCCCTTTCTTCTGGTGCCTTATCGATCTGATCGAACGGAGTAAACTTCACGTGTGGGTTCACGCCGGCCAGCGTCTTTGTGATGGCCGCTGTGAGCGTGGTCTTTCCGTGGTCGATGTGGCCCATTGTACCCACATTGATGTGAGGCTTAGAGCGCTCAAACTTCTGCTTGGCCATAATTAAAAACTGCTCCGTTTAGTGAGAGCGACGCTATCTAAGCGCCGGCGATACGAACATAGAACCATTACAGACTACTCTCCCCGGACCCTGGCGACAATCTCTTTCGAGATTGACTCCGGAACTTCCTGATAAGAGTTGAACTGCATAGTATAGGTCGCGCGACCTTGAGTTCGCGACCTTAAATCAGTAGCATAGCCGAACATCTCAGAAAGGGGGACCTGAGCACGAATAACGTGATTCGCTCCTCTTTGATCCATTCCCTCGACTTTTCCTCTTCTGGACGAGAGATCTCCAATGACATCTCCCATGTAGTCCTCAGGGGTAACTACCTCTACTGACATTATTGGCTCCAAAAGTACCGGAGATGCCTTTCGAGCTGCTTCCTTGAAAGCCATCGAACCAGCAATTTTGAATGCCATTTCGGATGAGTCCACATCGTGGTAAGAGCCGTAAACCAAGGTAACTCTTACATCCACTGTTGGATACCCAGCCAACACACCGGAACCCAATGCTTCTTGAATTCCAGCATCCACTGCGGGAATGTATTCTTTAGGAATCACTCCACCAGTAATTTTATCGATGAACTCATAACCGCCGCCGGGACCGGTCGGCTCCATGTTGATCACCACGTGACCATATTGTCCCCTACCACCGCTTTGGCGAATATATTTCATCTCAACTTTTTCAACGCTCTTGCGAATCGTTTCCCGATAGGCAACCTGTGGCTTACCCACGTTAGCATCGACTTTGAATTCCCTGAGCATCCGGTCCACCAGCACCTCCAGGTGGAGCTCACCCATACCCGAAATTACGGTTTGGCCGGTTTCCTCGTCGGTATGAACCCGGAACGTCGGGTCTTCCTCAGAAAGTGCATACAGCGCCTTGCCAAGCTTGTCCTGGTCCACTTTTGTTTTCGGTTCTACCGCTACATGGATGACCGGCTCTGGGAATTCCAAAGACTCCAGAATGATCGGCTTGTCAGGGTCACAGAGGGTGTCTCCAGTAGTGGTATTCTTCAAACCAACTGCAGCAACAATATCACCGGTTGAAATTCGGTCGATATCCTCCCGAGTGTTGGCGTGCATCAATAACAAGCGGCCGATTCTTTCTTTGCGGTCTTTGGTAGAATTGAGTACCGTAGAACCCTTTTCCAAAGTACCGGAATAAACCCTGAAATACGTCAACTTCCCGACGTAAGGGTCACTCATGATCTTGAAAGCAAGTGCTGCAAACGGGGCGCTGTCAGAGACTTCCCTTGTTATCTCTTCACCCTTGAAATCAGTACCAGCTGATGAAGGAAGATCCAGCGGTGATGGCAAATAGTCCACCACTGCATCCAACATCGGTTGCACACCCTTATTCTTGAAAGCCGACCCACATAAAATCGGGACAGTAAAACCTGCCACAGTAGAGGCTCGAAGTGAATTTCTCAGCTCCTGCGGACTTATCGGTTCATCGGAGAGATACTTCTCCATCAAGTTATCATCGAAGTTGGTAATATTCTCCATCAGATCATGGTGATACTTCTTGGCTAGCTCAATCAGATTCTCGGGAATCTCAACTACGTCGTATTTTTCTCCAAGAACGTCTTCATACACCAAGGCCGTCATCTCAATGATGTCGACGACCCCGATAAAGTCAGACTCGGCGCCAATTGGAAGCTGAACCACGACGCCATTTGCGTCAAGACGGTCCCGTATCATGTCGACACAACGATAAAAGTCTGCCCCGGTCCGGTCCATTTTGTTTACAAAGCACATACGCGGTACGTTGTACTTGTTTGCCTGGCGCCATACGGTCTCAGTTTGAGGCTCAACGCCGGCCACTGCATCGAATACCGCTACGGCCCCATCAAGAACCCTGAGTGAACGCTCTACTTCTACTGTAAAATCGACGTGCCCTGGAGTGTCGATAATATTGATTCGGCAGTCCTTCCAATAGCAGGTAGTAGCCGCCGAGGTGATAGTTATTCCGCGCTCCTGCTCCTGGACCATCCAGTCCATGGTCGCTGCACCCTCGTGGACCTCTCCAATTTTGTAATTTTTCCCGGTGTAATAAAGAATTCGCTCCGTAGTTGTGGTTTTACCAGCATCGATGTGCGCCATGATGCCAATATTGCGATATTTCTCTAAGGGATATTCCCTACCTGCCATAATTTTATTGCCTCTTTTTAGACACTCAAAAACATTGCTGCATCAACACACAGCTTGCTGTAACCTAACATTTGAACAAGAGCTGGATATTTTCCTTACCTCTTGACTTTCAGTTGCTCAGAGCCTAAATGCTTCTACCAGCGGTAGTGAGCAAATGCCTTATTTGACTCCGCCATCTTGTGAAGATCCTCACGTCGCTTGACCGAGGCGCCAACACCATTGGCTGCATCCATCAGCTCGTTAGCTAGGCGCTCTGACATCGTCTTCTCTCTCCGCTTGCGTGAGAAACTGACAATCCACCTAATTGAGAGAGTGGTGGCCCTGCGGCCCTTTACTTCAACCGGTACCTGGTAGGTTGCTCCACCTACACGACGGGAACGAACTTCCAGCTCCGGCTTGGTATTCTCAATGGCCTTCTTTAGTATCCCGAGAGCGTCGCCGCCATTTTTCTCCTGGATAATGTCCATTGCCTGGTAGACAATACGTTCAGCCAGGCTTTTCTTTCCCCTTGAAAGCACTTTGTTCACAAGCTGGGATACCAAAATCGAATGAAAAATCGGGTCCGGATGAATCTCTCTACGGGCCGCTGGTCCTTTACGGGGCATCTAACTATTTCTCCTTCTTAGCGCCGTAGCGACTTCTGGCTTGCTTACGGTTCTTGACGCCGGATGTGTCAAGAGTCCCCCGAACAATCTTGTAACGAACACCAGGAAGGTCCTTGACTCTTCCACCTCGAACAAGAACAATTGAGTGCTCTTGCAAATTGTGTCCTACACCAGGGATATAGGCGGTTACCTCTACCCCACTAGTCAGGCGCACGCGGGCAACCTTCCTAAGCGCCGAGTTCGGCTTCTTAGGGGTAGTGGTGTAAACCCTTGTACATACACCACGACGCTGTGGAGCACCCTTCAACGCTGGTGTCTTGGTCTTAGATTGTTTCGATTCACGTCCGCTTCGGACGAGCTGTGCTATCGTAGGCACGCCAAACCTCTCCAACTATTCAATTATCAACCTGACATAAGCTAGCTCAACCGATTCAAGGTTACTTTGCTCACGGCAGAAAACTTCAGTGTGTCAAGTGCACACTATGCCAGTCTTACACTATAGAGGCTTTAAGATTGGCACCTTCCGGTTAAGAGGGTGCCAATCTTATTCAATTACAAATCAAGCCTTAGGATGCCCCTTGATCAAGCTCCTTCGGACCTTCATCATCTGGGTCTACATCACCGATGGAGAATTCTACAAACTCCTCATCACCAGCTTCAATTTTCGCCAGATCTCCAAATTCAGGTTCATCAAAGTCAAAATCGCCAAAACCCTCAAGATCATCTGATGACCAGAAAGACATCCTCTGAGCATCGGGAGCCTCAACCTTGACTGACCGATAAAGCCCAAGTCCGGTACCTGCTGGAATGAGCTTACCAATAATGATATTCTCTTTTAGACCTAACAGCGAATCGCTCTTGCCTTCAATGGCTGCCTCAGTTAGCACTCGTGTGGTCTCTTGGAACGACGCTGCCGAAAGCCACGAATCAGTAGCCAGAGAAGCTTTGGTGATTCCCATCAACTCCGGTCGACCTTCAGCCGACCGCTTTCCTTCAAGCACAAGCGCCCTGTTGACATCTGAGTAAAGCTTGGTGTCAACCCGTTCTCCTGGAAGGAACTGCGAATCACCAGGCTCTGCCACGGTAACACGCTTCAACATCTGACGGACAATCAGTTCAATGTGCTTATCGTGAATCGATACACCCTGATCACGATAGACCTTCTGCACTTCCTCAACCAGATACTGCTGGGTTTCACGGATTCCCTTGATCTCCAGAAGCTCCTTGGGATCTCTTGGGCCTTCAACAATTGGGTCACCAGCAGAAATCTCCTGCCCGTCGGTAACTTCCAAATGAGACCTGTACGAAAGGATGTGGGTCTCTTCCTCACCGTTCTCACCAACAACGGTTACGGTTCGACCTGCCTCATCTTCTTCAACCCGGACAGCTCCACTAATTCGAGAAAGAAGAGCCGCACCCTTAGGAGTTCTTGCTTCAAAAAGTTCAACCACTCTCGGCAAACCGTGAGTGATGTCCTCTCCGGCAATACCACCCTGGTGGAAGGTACGCATTGTCAACTGAGTTCCAGGCTCACCAATGGACTGGGCCGCTATTACTCCTACAGCTTCACCCAATTCGATCAACCTCGAAGAGGCAAGTGCCTTACCATAGCAGACTACACATACTCCGTGAGACGCATCGCAGGTAAGAACCGAGCGGACTCGGATTCTATTGACAGCCGCATCGTCACGAATTTTGAACATAACGTGTTCTTCCAACAATGTCCCGGCAGGAATAACTTCGCCACTAGAGAGTGCTACATCATCGGCTAGCACCCTTCCGTAAGCTCTGGTTTCAATGTAATAGCGCTTACCAGCTTCATCAGGACGTATGTCTTCCAGCCAGATACCTCGTGTGGTGCCACAATCTTCCGAACGTACAATAAGTTCCTGTGCTACGTCAACCAGACGCCTGGTCAAATAACCTGAGTCAGCGGTACGCAATGCGGTATCGGCAAGTCCCTTCCTGGCGCCGTGGGTGGAGATAAAGTATTCCAACACCGACAAGCCTTCCCGGAAGGACGATTTGATCGGACGGGGAATCATTTCACCTCGAGGGTTGGATACCAATCCCTTCATTCCGGAGATCTGTCGAATCTGCTGAGCATTTCCACGGGCTCCAGAATCCACCATCATGTCAAGTGGGTTAAAGGTGATTGCAGAAAGCATTGACTCCATCGCTTTACCGATGTCCGAGTTAGCGCTGGTCCAGATCTCGATCTCCTTCTGGCGGCGTTCGTCGTCTGTAATGATTCCACGCTTGAACTGAGCTTCGGCCTTGTCTGCCTCTTTTTCGTAGCGATCAAGAATCTCCGCCTTTTCAGGTGGAGTTTTCACGTCATCAATAGAAATAGTCAGACCAGACTGAGCCGCATATCTAAACCCAAGAGCTTTGATCTTGTCCAGCGCCTGGGCCACGTCTATCTTCGGATAGTTGGTAGCTATCTCTTCGACTATTGAACCGATAGTGGTGTAGCGCTTGCCTATCAAGGTGTTGACATAGCGAAAACCCTCAGGGAGGGCATTATTGAAGATCAACCTACCTGGAGTAGTCTCCAGTTCCTGATAGGTGATCTCACCGCTTTCATCCACACTCGGGCGACGAATCTTGACCATAGCATGCAGTGCAACGTCACCGGACTCATAGGCCATTTCGACTTCGTAGAGATGCCTGTAAACATTGCCTTCACCTTTAGCGCCATCTACCGCCATGGTCAGGTAATAGATACCAAATACCATGTCCTGGCTAGGAACCGTAATAGGCCTTCCCGTAGCTGGTGAAAGAATATTGTTTGCGGACAGCATCAATATTCTTGCTTCAGCCTGAGCTTCAGTTGACAATGGAAGGTGCACAGCCATCTGGTCCCCATCGAAGTCAGCATTGAACGCCGTGCAAACCAAAGGATGGATTTGGATCGCCTTCCCGTCAACCAATACTGGTTCAAATGCCTGGATTCCCAGCCTGTGAAGGGTGGGGGCACGGTTCAAAAGAACAGGGTGTTCCTTGATGACATCTTCCAGCACGTCCCAAACCTGAGGCCTGCGCCTTTCGACCATCCGCTTTGCGCTCTTTATATTCTGGGCATACTCCAAGTCCACCAGTCGCTTCATTACAAACGGCTTGAACAGCTCTAGGGCCATTTGCTTGGGAAGTCCACACTGGTGCAGCTTCAAGGTCGGGCCAACCACGATCACAGAACGTCCAGAGTAGTCAACACGCTTACCCAGGAGATTCTGACGGAAACGTCCCTGCTTGCCTTTTAGCATGTCAGAAAGACTCTTCAGTGGTCGGTTTCCAGGACCGGTTACAGGTCGTCCCCTTCGCCCATTGTCGAATAGAGCGTCGACTGCCTCTTGCAGCATACGCTTTTCGTTATTGACAATTATCTCAGGAGCACCAAGATCCAACAGTCTCTTGAGACGGTTGTTCCTGTTTATAACCCTGCGGTACAGATCATTGAGGTCAGAAGTCGCAAACCGACCTCCGTCCAGCTGAACCATAGGACGCAGGTCGGGCGGGATTACAGGAACCGCATCCAGGATCATAGCCCTTGGATCGTTGATCCTACTGCCGTCACTGCCTCTGGTATTGAAAGCAGAAACAATCTTTAGCCGTTTGATCGCCTTCTGACGACGCTGAGTAGAAAGCGGCCGACGGCCATCTTCCGGCTCAATCGACTCACGAAGCTTTTGTTCTTCTTCGTCCAGATCTAACCTGTTGATAAGCTTCCCAATTGCTTCCGCTCCCATTCCACCTTCGAAATACGAACCAAAGCGATCCCGCAGCTCCCGCCAAAGGATTTCATCTTCGATTATCTTACGGGAATGGAGCTCTTTAAACTCATCAAAACCACGCTGAGCCAGCTCCGCCTCGTAGGCAAATCTTTCCCTTATGGAAGCGATCTCTTTCTCGCCAGTGCGTTGACGGGCCCGAATTTCAGATTCTTTTGCGCCGCCAGCTTCCAGTTGTGCCAGCTCATCTTCAAGCTCTTTGAACCTTCGGTCCAGCTCAACGTCCCTCGCTGAATTTATCTCGGAAAGCTCCTCAAGAAGCTCGGCTTCAAGTGAAGGAAGATCCTGATGCCTTTTCTCCTCATCCACCCAGGTAACCAAGTTGGCGGCGAAATAAATCACCTTTTCCAGCTGCTTTGCTTTAAGCTCTTCCTTGGCAGTGGTGCCCATCAGCAGATAGGCCAACCAAGAACGTGTCCCACGGAGATACCATATGTGAACTACCGGAGCTGCCAACTCAATGTGGCCCATTCGTTCACGTCGCACTTTGGAGCGAGTTACCTCGACTCCACAGCGTTCACAGATAATCCCCTTGAACCTAACTCTTTTATACTTACCGCAGTAACATTCCCAATCACGGGTTGGGCCAAAGATCTTTTCACAGAACAGACCTTCTTTTTCAGGCCTCAATGTTCTGTAGTTGATGGTCTCCGGCTTTTTTACTTCCCCATGGGACCAATATCTGATCGCATCGGCAGTGGCGAGACCGATCCGGAGTTGGTCGAAGTTATTTACATCTAACACTAAAGACTCTCCTCTCCTCTGACGCGCCTTAGATCTTCATCTTCTGATCCACGCTCAGGTCTTGAGATGTCGATGCCCAGCTCTTCTGCAGTCCGAAATATGTCCTCATCAAGCTCTTTGATCTGAATCTCTTCTCCAGAATCAGATAGAACTTCGACATTTAGACACAACGACTGCATCTCTTTAATTAGAACCTTAAAACTTTCAGGTATACCCGGTTCCGGTATGTTCTCACCCTTGACTATGGCCTCATACACCTTGACCCTACCTAAAACGTCATCAGATTTGATGGTCAATAGCTCCTGCAAGGCGTAAGCGGCACCATAAGCCTCGAGCGCCCACACCTCCATCTCGCCAAATCTCTGGCCACCAAACTGAGCTTTACCTCCAAGAGGCTGCTGAGTGATCATTGAGTACGGACCGGTGGAACGTGCGTGAATCTTGTCGTCCACCAGGTGGGCAAGCTTCAAGATATACACATAACCCACCGAAATTGGATTATCGTAAGGAAGTCCGGTTCTACCGTTGTAAAGAGTCGCCTTACCATTTCTTCCAATCAGTCGCTTGCCATCAACTGACTCAGGGGTCAGAGTCTCAAAGATATGTTGCATCGTGGGATGCTTCCCAGCTTTATCCTCTTCATCCCAGTGCGCTCCGTCAAAAACCGGAGTTGATATCCAGGTTGAAGGCTCGGTGCGGGGCCTGGTCTTGGTTTCTGTGCCCCTGATTGGTTCGGTAGCAACAGGGTTGCCTTCCCATCCCCATCGAGCTGCATAGCCAAGGTGCGACTCGAGTACCTGACCGACATTCATTCGGGAAGGCACACCAAGCGGATTCAAGATGATATCAACAGGCGTTCCGTCTTCAAGATAAGGCATATCCTCAACTGGAAGAATCTTTGAAATCACACCTTTGTTACCGTGACGTCCTGCCAGCTTGTCACCTTCGGTGATTTTTCGCTTTTGCCCAATGTAGACCCGTACAAGCTGATTGACTCCAGGAGCCAACTCTGCAGAATCCTCACGGGTGAAAACCTTGACGTCAATTACCTTCCCAGATTCACCATGCGGCACCTTCAGAGAGGTGTCTCTCACTTCACGGGACTTCTCACCGAAGATGGCCCGAAGCAAACGCTCTTCGGGTGTTAATTCAGTCTCACCTTTGGGCGTGACCTTGCCAACCAGAATATCTCCTGGGCTGACTTCAGCTCCAATGCGGATAATACCCCGTTCATCGAGATCAGAGAGAATTTCCTCCGAGAGATTCGGAATATCCCTGGTGATTTCCTCAGCTCCAAGCTTGGTGTCTCTGGCGTCGATTTCATGCTCTTCGATATGGATTGACGTGAGAACATCATCCCGCACCAATCGCTCAGAAAGAATGATCGCATCCTCGTAGTTATAGCCTTCCCAAGGCATGAACGCTACCAGCAGGTTCTTACCCAGAGCCAGCTCACCGTTATTGGTAGCCGGACCATCAGCCAACAGGTCTCCCATTTCGACGCTCTGTCCCGGATCAACTACCACCTTCTGGTTGATACATGTGTTCTGGTTGGATCTTTGGAATTTTGAAAGCCGATAGACTTTTCTGCCGAGCGGCCGACCAAGGCGGTCCGCCTGACCAGGGCTGTATTCAACTACAATCGACTCTCCCGATACCTCACTTATCACGCCGGAACCTTCAGCCAAAATCACATCGCCTGCATCTTTGGCGGCTCTTCCTTCCACTCCGGTACCTACATACGGCGCCTCTGGAACAACCAGTGGGACCGCCTGCTTCTGCATGTTGGCACCCATCAATGCCCTGTTGGCATCATCATGTTCAATGAATGGAATCAGTGAAGTAGACACGGATACGATTTGCTTAGGAGAAACATCCATCAGGTCTATTTCGGAGGGATCGACGAAGTCAATCTCAGAAGTCGAACCGTATGAAGTCGCAGTAGCACCAACTCTGACCCCAGCCCCCTGAGGTCCACGACGCACTAACACCTTTCCTTCAAGGAAAGATCCATCTTCAGCAAGAGGTGCATTTGCCTGCGCTATAACATACTGCTCTTCCTCGTCGGCTGCAAAGTAGACGATTTCATTAGTGACTTTGCCATTTACAACCTTACGATAGGGAGTCTCTATAAATCCAAAGTCATTTACCCGTGCATAACTTGCCAAGGCGCCAATAAGACCGATGTTTGGGCCTTCGGGGGTCTCGATTGGGCACATTCTCCCATAGTGGGAAGTGTGAACGTCTCGAACTTCGAACCCAGCCCGTTCTCTGGAAAGTCCTCCAGGCCCAAGCGCGGAAAGACGACGCTTGTGGGCAAGGCCGGACAATGGATTGTTCTGGTCCATAAACTGGCTCAACTGGCTGGTTCCAAAGAACTCTTTAATCGCAGCAACCACTGGCCGTATATTGATAAGAGTCTGCGGGGTTATGGCTTCCACATCCTGGGTGGTCATTCGTTCGCGAACCAGACGCTCCAGACGTGACAATCCCAACCGCAGCTGATTCTGGATCAGCTCACCTACGCTTCTGATTCTTCTATTAGCAAAGTGGTCCTGATCATCAAGACGATAACCACTTTCACCGTTGGCAAGGTGAAGCATATATGTGGCAGTGGCCAGCATCTCAGATGGAGACAACACGCCTTGATCCGGAGCTGGACGCCCAAGATCAACGCCAAGTATTTCGCTCATCTTGTCGATCTCAGGACCTAGCTTACGATCTAACTTGTAACGTCCAACTCGGGTCAAGTCATATCGCTTAGGCGAAAAGAAAGCATTCTCAAAGTAACTTCTGGCTGACTCAACTGTTGGAGGTTCACCTGGCCTCGCCCGCTTGTAGATTTCCACCAAGGCGTCTTCTCTGGTTGCTACCGAGTCCTTGTCCTTTTCCCACTGACCTTCAAGAAAGTCAAAGTGGCGGACAAACCTCTGCAAAAGATCTGGATCCTCATAACCGAGGGCGCGAAGAAGCGTGAATAGGCTTACCCGCCTTTTACGGGCCACCCTGGTTCCGGCAGTGATGTCTCGGCCTGGCTTAGCCTCAACGTCAAATTCGATCCACTCACCACGATAAGGGTGGATAGTTCCTGCGACAATTATCTTAGGATCACGCCCAGGTTGAAATATGACACCCGGCGAACGAACAAGTTGCGACACAACCACCCGCTCCGTGCCATTTACGATAAAGGTGCCCTTCTCGGTCATCATTGGGAAATCTCCCATGAAAACCGTCTGCTCCTTAATCTCTCCGGTGCCGGCATTCATAAACCGGGCGCGCACAAAGATCGGAGCAGAGTAGGTCATGTCCTTCTCTTTGCACTCTTCAATCGAATACTTGGGCGGTGGCCTCAAGTCAGGATCATCTGGATCAAAATCAAGTTCTAACCTGAGTTGTCCAGTGAAATCCTCTATAGGGGATATATCTTGGAAAGTCTCTGCCAATCCTTTCTCTAGGAACCATCGGAAAGAATCCCGCTGGATCGCTATAAGGTCTGGGAGTGGCAGCGCCTCTTCCAAATTGGCGAATGAAAAACGTTCCGGAGACTGGGAACGAGAGCTCAACGGCTTACTCCTCGCTTGTGTGCACCGATTTATTGCTGGAACTCGCATAGATCACATGGCGCGCTGATACGCAACCATGGTCGAACTAAATAGCATTTAGGGACGGCTTTAACCAGCATAATTACTTTGTTAACACCCTACAGCCCAAAATTAGGGCTAATCCATAAAATATTAAACACCAATACAGAGGCACCCACATAGGCACCCCTGTAAATAAATATTATAGACGAGCTACTTCAACTCTACGGCAGCGCCTGCGGCCTCAAGTTGAGCCTTGGCCTTTTCTGCATCTTCCTTGGAAACCTTCTCAAGAACGGTCTTAGGGGCGCCATCGACCAGGTCCTTGGCTTCCTTGAGCCCTAGGTTGGTTAGAGTGCGCACCTCTTTGATGACCTGAATCTTCTTGTCACCGGCACCGGTGAGAATCACATCAAACTCATCCTGCTCTACAGCGGCACTTTCTGCGCCACCGGCGGCTGCAGGTGCTGCTGCTACGGCTGCCACTGGGGCAGCTGCGGTTACGCCAAACTTCTCTTCGAACTCCTTGAGAAGTTCTGAAAGCTCAAGTACCGTCATTGACGCAATTGCATCGAGAATCTCAGTCTTTGTTGCCATTATCTCTGTTGCTCCTTATTTCTATGAACTCACATTTACATCTTCAGAGCCAATCAGGCTCTCACGTCACCTGGTTTAGATGATCGACCTTTTACTCTTTACTCTGCCTCAGCTTCAGCAACTTCCGGCGCAGCCTCCTCAGCAGTCTCCGCTTCGTTTACGCCATCTTCCACTACTGCTTCTGTAGAAGACTCTTGTGCCGCAGCTTCTACGCCTGCTCCAGCTGCGCCACCTTTGGCAATCAGAGCAGACAGAGCATACGCGAAGTTTTGCGGTAGCGCCTGAAGGAGTCCGGCAAATTTCTGCATTGGCGCAGCCAAGCCACCGGCAATTTTGGCAAGCAGCACCTCGCGCGATGGAAGATCGGCTAGCGAAATGATATCTTTAGCGGAAATTATGGCCTCGCCCAGCACTCCACCCTTGACAATCAGTTCGGGATTTTCCCTGGCAAAATCTTTGATTGCCTTGGCGACTTCCACGGCGTCGCCACTTACGAAGGCAAGCCCGGTCGGACCTTCGAGCAGGGGAACCAATTCAGATAGCCCTCTGTCATTAGCGGCAAATCGGACAAAAGTATTTTTAAAAATTTTGTACTCGCTGCCGGATTCCCTCAAGCGACGTCGCAGTGACTCGAGTTCCGCTACTGAAAGACCGCGATACTCAGTCAGGACTACTGCTGTGGATGACTCGAAGCGCTGCTTCAGTTCATCCACTATTGCCACTTTCTCGGGCCTTGGGTCTCTTTCCATACTCTCTCCTGACATAATGCATAACTGCAGTCAGAGAGACCGTAAGGCCTTACATATGCCACCTCCTCAGGCGGAAAACCATTATGTCTGGACAAAATATAATCCTGACACCTGATCTCTCTGGTGACTGCATAAATTTTTTGCTTCGCTGTGCGAAACACAGAACACAAATTGTAGCATCCCTGCCGCAAGTTGCTGCAGGGATAAAATTTTACCGCTTAGGCGGCTGAAATCTCACTTAGTATTTCATCTGTAATCCGCAGAAGGTTAGTGTCAACCTTGACTCCTGGACCCATCGTCGATGACAAGGTCACCGTTCGAATATACTTACCCTTTGCGGATGCCGGCTTCGCCCGCGAAAGCTCCTCGACAATGGCACGGAAGTTTTCAAGCAATGCCTTTGTTTCAAAAGATACTTTCCCCATTGGAATTTGGACATTTCCGACCTTATCGGTCCGGTACTCTATTCGTCCGCCTTTGAACTCGGTAACCGCCTTTGCAATGTCGGTTGTAACGGTACCAGTCTTGGGGTTTGGCATAAGCCCACGTGGACCAAGCACCCTTCCCAATCGACCAACCTGACCCATGATGTCCGGAGTGGCAATTGCGACATCAAACTCAACAAAACCTTCATTGAGACATCTGTTGATCAGGTCATCAGCACCTACAATGTCTGCACCGGCGTCCCTGGCGGCCTGTGCGGCTTCTCCAGCAGCGAAAACTGCAATCCGAACCGTCCGTCCGCTTCCAGCGGGAAGTGATACTGTTCCCCTGAGAATCTGATCGGCTTTACGAGGGTCTACCCCCAGCCGGGTAGCAAACTCAACGGTTTCGTCAAACTTGGCTTTGGCACTCTTTTTTACTAATTCGATAGCTTCGGCTGGGCTGTAAAGCTTGTTTCTGTCAAACTCTGTAGCTGCAGCTGTATACCGCTTTCCTTTTCCCACTGTAAATCTCCCAATTAGAGGCTAAGGCCGGCTAGTCCGCTACCTTGATACCCATCGAGCGAGCAGTGCCTTCAATCTGGCGCTTCGCTGATTCAATATCATTGGCATTGAGATCCGGCATCTTGGTTCGTGCGATTTCAGTTACTTGTGCATCGGTAACTGTTCCTGCAGTTACTTTTGCATTCGTAGATGAACCCTTTTCGATCCCTGCAGCCTGCCTTAGCAGGACTGGGGTCGGAGGGGTTTTCAACACAAAGCTGAACGATCGATCGTCAAAGATGGTGACTTCGACAGGGATTACCGTTCCTCTCTGTGCCTCAGTAGCAGCATTATACTGCTTACAGAATTCCATTGTCTGGATTCCATGAGGTCCCAAAGCTGTACCCACCGGAGGAGCCGGAGTGGCACCCCCTGCGGGTAGCTGAATTTTTACTACTGCTGTTACTCGGCGCTTTGCCATTTTGCTAGACTCGCTTCCGTTTATCTTAAATTAGAGCTTCGAGACCTGGGAAAACTCCAGTTCCACTGGGGTCTCTCGTCCAAATATATTTACCAGTACTTTCAACTTGAGGTGGTCTTCGTTGATCTCAGCAATCTGCCCCGAAAAGTCCGCAAAGGGACCCTCTTTGACCCTGACCGTTTCACCAACCTCAAACTCGAGCATTGGCTTGGCTTTTTTAACTTCCTTGCCACTTTCGAGTGGTACGGAAAGAATGCCTTCGATTTCTTTCCTTGACAATGGAGTCGGCTTGGTGCCAAGTCCAACGAAACCTGTCACTCCGGGAGTATTTCTAATCACGGACCAGGATTCGTCACTCATATAACATCTAACCAGAAGGTACCCAGGGAAAACCTTTTTCTGAACTGTAACTTTTTTCCCGTTTTTCACTTCCACAACGTCTTCGACCGGGATTACCACCTCAAATATCTCGTCCTCAATATTCATGGACGAAATACGACTTTCAAGATTTGTCTTTACTTTATTCTCATAACCCGCGTAGGAATGGACTACATACCATTCACCAGGACGGTCATAAGGACTCTGGACTACCGGCTCATCGCTTTCGCTTAAAATCTCATCCAAAGCTTCGGCGAGATCCTCAGATTCACTCACAAAGCCCTCTTTGCTCTGGGCGCTTTCATTATCAACTTCTTCAGGTTCGTATTCAGGCATCTACTTATAAAGGAACAGTACGGCCTTGGAAAAGGCAAAATTAAGGACAAAAATCACGACAATCAAGAGTACCAGAGTAACAAAAACTACAGTCGAGTAATTCACCACCTGAGCTCTTTTAGGCCATATCACCTTTTTAAGCTCAGACTTCACTTCACTCAAATAACCCCGAAAGGTCAATCTCTTATCAGCCTTACTGTTTCGTGAGGCTACTTGTTGACGCGCCGCTGCTGCAGCCGACACCGACTCCGATGCGCCTTGCTGGCGCTCCATCATTCTCTTGGTCTGACGATTCACGAATTTCCCTCGCAGATATACAACTGAGCAGGGCAGGAGGGACTCGAACCCCCAACCCCCGGTTTTGGAGACCGGTGCTCTACCAATTGAGCTACTACCCTAAAGCGAACTTCGAGCATAGTAGGTAATAGCACGATTTAAGTTCAAAGCACATGGGTTATGCCTATTACTCATTTCAAACAGCCTTTGGAAGTTCGGCATCGGGCCCGCTGCCATCATAGTGACTCTTGCCAAGCTTACCCAATTCTTCCTTTAGCTTTAAACGACCCCTATGCAATCTGACCTTGGTGGCAGCCTCAGATATGCCAAGCCTATCAGCGATCTCCTTATGGGCAAATCCATAAACATCACGCAATAAAACTACTACTTGGAGCCGGTTTGGAAGCTTCAGCAATGCAGTCCTGATGGTTTCCCGCTCCTCCGCCTGACTTGCAATTTCTTCTATATCCGCTTCCCTGGAGGTGTCGGCAACGTTATCCGCTCTTTCGAGCTGATCGTGACTCCTTGCCTTTCCAGAGGCCAGCAGCGTGCTGGCACAATTGGAGGTAATCCTATAAAGCCATGTCGGAAACGAAGAGTCTGCCTTGAACTTTTTCAGGGACCGAAATGCTCTTAAATAAGTCTCCTGAAGTACGTCAAACGCATCATCGACATTTCCGGTCAATTTGAGCGCCAGATGATAGGTGGATTTATAGGTGCTCTTCACGAGTTCATCGAAGGCAGTAACATCCCCTTCTTTCGCCCGCTCCACTAGCTTTGATAGATCCCAACCCATAATTTGTCTGCAATACCTTCCACGGTCAGATGCAGACCGTTATCAACGATTATAAACCGCTTACCTAACGCGTTTCTTTGTGAAGAGTGTGAGAACGATCCCATTTGCAGTATTTTTGCATCTCTATCCGCTCACGGTCATTCTGCCGGTTCTTTGTTGTAATGTAATTTCTTCGCTTACACTGCTCGCAAGCGAGAGTTACTTTTACACGTTTTTCGTTCTTTGCCATTTCAATTCCTTCTGAAGCGCTGCTTCAAACCTCAGCTTAGAGATAGACAACCAGCCTAGTTTCCCTAATCGAGATCCATACCTAAGTAAATTCAATCCATGCACAAATAAATATATGTAGCGGCGGTCGGGCTCGAACCGACGACCTCACGATTATGAGCCGTGCGCTCTAACCAGCTGAGCTACGCCGCCATCGAGCCCCCTGTCGGAATCGAACCGACGACCCCAGCCTTACCATGGCTGTGCTCTGCCGTCTGAGCTAAGGGGGCAAAATTACTAGCGTAAAGATTCTAGGTGAAAATTTTGAACTTAAGCATTAACAACAAGGTTTTTCAAATTAATTAATAATTCATCTGCTTCAAATCAATGCCCCAAAACCCCACCTAGCCTATGCTTTAGTGAGTGGAGATCCGAAAAGCCGAACTTGACGACGCTGAAATAATTCGCGCAATCTACAACAATGAGGTACTCAATTCGTTAGTAACTCTCGATCTGACACCACGATCAGAAGCGGAACAGAGGCACTGGATAGCTGAACACTCCGGGATCTACCCAGCAATTGTCGCCGAAATTAACGGAAACGTTTGCGGATTCGCAAGCCTTTCTCCCTACCGACCCCGCCCTGGATACTCCACAACTGTCGAAGACTCAATTTACGTGGACGCCAATTATCGAAAACAGGGGGTTGGAAAGGCTCTTTTGGTCTCGATATTGTCCCTTGCTTCCCAACATGGATTCCATTCCTGCATGGCCAGAGTAATGGCGAGCCACCAGGCCTCGTTAGCACTTCATCAATCGTGTGGATTCGAGCTTGTGGGAATCGAAAAAGAAGTGGGGCGAAAATTTGGGAAATGGCTAGACATGGCGTTGCTGCAGAAGATGCTCTAAGGTCCTTAATCAGTTTCAGTGGCGCGTTAGAAATGGGAACTGACGGAATCTAGGCACAACCAGCTATTACCTGTCTTAGAAAAGATGGTCGGGCAATTCTTCTGCTAAGGACTTCCACATGTACCAGGCCACCAGGGATCTAAATGGCTTAAATCTATCGCCATGATCGATCATCTGTTTTGGAGTCGGAAGCTTTTCGAGCCGGAAGCTGTGACGGAAACCTTTTCGTACCCCCAGATCCCCTACCGGCCAGATATCGAGCCGCCCAAGTGAGAACATCAGAAACATCTGTGAGGACCACGGTCCAAATCCTCGATATCTACCCAAATTAAGAGTTACCTCTTCGTCAGACATTGCCACGAATGAAGTCAATCTAAGTGACCCGGATTCCACTGCACTCGAGAGCTCAGTTATCGCCCTGATCTTAGCTTGAGAAAGACCAGCTGATCTGAGAAGGATTGGATCAGCTTTGAGAATCGCATCCGGGGAAAGGATCCCGCCTGCCACATGTCTGAGCCTACTGGAGATAGCCTCAGCTGCCTTTCCGGCAAGCTGCTGATGAATTACAATGTCGACTAAATCTCCATAAAAACGCTGCTCCAGAGACAACCCTGGAAGACCGGGGTCGTAGCCAAAGTCAGATAGAGAAGCTCGTGACAGCGTCGGAGTGCCATACTTCGAAGCCAAATAGGCAATTACCTGGTCGCTTTGGCACAACCAGAGAAGTCCTTCATCAACGCTAAGTTTAAGACTGTGATCTTCCAACTCCACTGCCTCGCACGAACTACTTATATCGCCGTAGTGGCCGAGCTGACCCGCTCAAAGATAGACAGAACCCGTTCTTTTGGTACCAAGTTAAATTTAACCGCCAAATAAAGCGCAGCTCCAACTATCAATGCTATATATCCCATCCAAGCGATTATTGGAGGTCCACCAGGAAGTCCAAGTATCATGGCGGCAAAAGACACATATACAATTCCCCAAATTATCCTCGGGCTTGGAACTGCTGCCAGAATTATGAGCCCCCAGGCGATGTACCAAGGCTGGATGACCGGAGCAAATAAGGTGACAACCAAAAAACTGTAGGCAATCGCTTTCAGAGCACCAAAATGCTTATATCGAAATAGAAAATACAGACATCCGATACCTGAAATAGCAAAACCCAGAACACGTGTAATCGAGAGCAGCAGGGACATATGTATAGGAAAACCCAACAAACCTGTAATGCTATTAATCCCTGATGCCAAAGCAGTAGTGGGCACAGCCGGGGATCTGACCTGCCCAGGTGTGGAAAGAGCTAGAATCCAACCCCAGCCTAATCCCGTAATCTTTGCAACCAGCTCCATCACAATTGCAGATATTACAAACCCGCTGACAACTGGTCTAATCCTGTCCTTGAAACTCTTCTGATCTCCAAGCCATGTCCAACCAATATAGAGAACACCAATTTCAGCAGGAACCTTTACCAGTGCAGCCAAAGTGACAAGAACGATTCCCAATATCGGTCGCGATAGCTTGGCATAATAAAGCCCCGCCAAGAGTAGTGCTAACATCAATACATCGTTATGGCCGGCTGAAATCAAATGATAAATCGTAACCGGGCTCAGTACCGCCAGAGTGAATGCTACGCCTTTGTCAAAGCCAAATAACCCTGCCAATCGGGGAATGTAAATTGCTATTACTATTCCACTTACCAATGCCAACACTCGGAGGCCAATCATGGTCGCAAATGCGTGGTGCAAAGTAAGCGTGGTTATCAACCAAGAAATCCCCAGGAAAAACGGCCCGTAGGGAGTCTTAGCATTTCCCCAAAATGGGTCAACTGTCGTCAGGTAAGGCGTTCCTCCCAAGACGTTTGGCCCATAGTTGTAGGGAGAGATATGGTGCGAAACCATCTCCCCTAAAGCGGCATAGGAATATATGTCCTTTGAAAACAGGGGTCCAGCGATAGCCAGTGGCACTACCCATGCTGCGGCAATATACCAAAATGCTCGGACTGGAATGCCTGGATTCTTTCTAACTTTCTGAAGCAGGGCCAGCCATGCAATACACCCCAATACAAGTCCCACCACGACTGCCACTTCCGCCAATAACCGGAAATGGTTTGAAGGCACACTTTGTGGAGAAGCTATGCCCAGCCACCACGAACCAACAACCTTGGAAGTAAAAGGCGATCTTTGCTGCAAACTTCCGAGAGCAACCATCAAAGAAGACAAAAATCCCACCCACAGGTAGCCTTTAAAGTGGGCATAAACATTCGATACAGTTGGCCTCGATCGCAAAGATTCAAGGCTTTCCTCAGATTCAGCCGTCCCTCTGATAATTGTTAGTGCATTCAAATCTTCAGTCCTGTGCCGGTATTGTCCAAACAATCGATACCACCCAAAAAAGCGGGATGATTATCAAGGCTATAGCGGCAAACTAAGAAAAAGCAGAGAAAATTGCCCAATTAACCTGTGGAAATTCTGAGACTTTTAAAAGGCCAGGCCAGCTATACACAGACCTGCCGAAGTCACCATTGCAGGACCTGAATCGACCTGCAATCGCGCTGCTTCAGACAATTTGCGCCGCACCCTCTTCGAATATTGGCTCTTCAGAGGGTGCGACTTTCGTCTTAGATCAGGTTAACTTTACAAAAACCTGGCGTGGGCCGGGAGGGATTCGAACCCCCGTAGGCTGAGCCGGCAGATTTACAGTCTGCTTCCTTTGGCCACTCGGACACCGACCCGCAAAAAACAGGATAGCCTATTAAACCATGCCTACCTTCGATGTTGTATCAGAAGTCAATATGCAAGAAGTAAAAAATGCCGTTGACCAGGCAAACCGTGAAGCAAATACTAGGTTTGATTTCAAGGATACCGGGTCAAATATTGAGATTTCGGACCAAGAACTTCACCTCACCTCATCAAGTGAAGACAGACTGAAAGCATTAGAACAAGTTTTGGAAGAAAAGTTGGTAAAAAGAGGAGTATCCCTCAAGTCTCTGGAGCGTCAATCGATAGTGGAAGGATCGAGGGGATCAGCCAGGAGAACTATAAAAATAGTGGCTGGGATATCTTCAGATAAGGCCAAAGAAATTAATAGATATATCAAAGACCTCGGGCTAAAAGGGGTGAATGGGTCTATTCAGGGCGATTCGGTTCGGGTGTCAGGGAAAAAACGGGATGATCTCCAGGCTGTCATTGCCGGTCTGAAAGAACATGATTTCAACATACCTTTGCAATTCAATAATTTCAGAGACTAGGCAATGCTTCAAGAAGGCAGAAGATTGTCGTAATAGCCTGAATGGATATATAGGCATGGAATTCCTTTTTCCCTGAACATCTCCACGTTTCTCTTGTCATCCTCAAATGCCAGTACAGGATCTATTCCGCTAGAACGGAGTTGGTCGACTGAAATCGATTTAAATTCTTTTGCTGCGCTATGGTCGCCAAAATTCCTCATGATCAACAAATCCCATCTAAGTGAGTAGCGCCTCAACCACGAAAGCGTTTGTTCTCGAACCGAAAGCGGACGGCCAGTGAGCAGTACTATCAATAGGTTCTCATCCAGCAGAGAGAGCAGTTTGACGACTTCTTCGATGATCGGGTCTTCTCCGCAGGAACTGAAGAACTTGTCCCAATCTCTCTTGGCACCCTTTTCAATAAAATGCTGTCTTCCGGCTGCATCGGAAAGGACACCATCGATATCAAATATCACCGCCGGCCGATCCCAATCGAAACTGTTCCCTTCTCTTGAATCTGCCGCGTACCAGTGCGAACGCAGTTTTTCCCGTATATCCATACTTAGATGTTACTCAACAATCAACGTCATCTATTTGGGGCTAGCTTTAAAGTATCTAAAGAATATGGACGGCAAATGTTCAACATCGTAGTTACATCTTGAAATGAGCCATGATTCGTTTGACTTGGGAAATCATATTCAGCCATATGAGCCGGACGTAGTCCCAAGCTCTCTGGAATGCCCGCCAATTAGAACCATCGAAATTGGTATAGGTGAAAAAGTTGTTGTAGTCTCTGATTTTCTAATAAAACCTTACGACCGTTCAGCTTCGACCCTAGAGTTGGGGCCATTTATTGAGGCCCTAGAGCAGTGGGATGGCCCAGGCGTTATAGTCGTAGCTGGGAATTTGCTCGACCTGTTGTCTGCTGGCCCAACCGACGAAAGCATAACTTCACCTGCTCCTAAGTTTGAATCTCCACTTTTCGGTGCATTCCGCTCGCTTACACGCCGGGCAGAAGTACGAATCTTTTTAATTCCAGGCTTTAGAGATTCCCAGCTTGCTTACGACCGTCTTCTAATCCATTCTTTGCGCGAGGCTTTTCCGTTTGAACTTGGACTCAGGCTGGAACTCAGGATTGCCAATATCAGCGGTTTTGACAAAGTGCAGATAAGTTCCGGAAGAGAATTTGACCCTTTAGCAGCAGCTGCAGACCTCTATTCCCCAAATGAATCGCCTTGGGCAGCCCACCTCCTAAAAGATTTCTGGCCCAGATACAGGTCCTCGAAAAGTAAAGATTGGCTCAAGGGGGTGGAAAGGCTCAGAGATCCAAGCGCCTCCGCTCGATTCCTGTTATCCAGACTTACCTACCGAAAAGCTATTAAAAAATATCTACCTTGGGCCCTGATTCCGCTTCTCATAACCTTATTAATCCGGATACCTTTGGTTCTGTCCCTCCCAATCGTCAGTCATATAAAACACCACACGTTTGCAATTGGAGGGCTGCTGCGCCTGATAACGATCACAACTCTGGCGGATGCAGTATTGATGCTGATAGCAGTGCTGATGATTATTAGACACTCATATTCCCACTTCGTCACTCTCGAATCGGGTTACACGGCAAATCCTGATCTTAATCGTGCCAGTCGGCTTGGCGCGGCAAAATTAATCGAACAAGGATACCGAGGAGTAATAGTTGGCCATTTTATGACACCGGAACTTTCCAAGCTTGGAAACGGTTTCTATTCCTGTGCTGGATCAGTGTCACTCATCTATAGCGAAAACTCATCGATATTCGGACTCCCATCGGTTTTTAGACCTAAATTACAGGCGACATGGATTGAAATTGAGGCGGGTGCAAATATCCATGTAAGGCTCATGGATCACAGCCAATATCAAAAACCTGGGTCACTAATCGAAAAGATATTAATCTCGAGGGCCGAGGTAAAAAGCCAAAACAGGGGTCAAATCGCTTCCTATCCGGACGGAAATGACTACCTGGAACAGAAATCTCCAGTTCTAAAGCAGCGAATGCACAGAAGACGAGCTTCGCTTGCCATTTTTTTGGTTGGAGCGCTCAACCTTGCATCCGCTCTTACCCCACCAATAAGATCACGCTTGCACCTGATTGAGAAATTTATTCCAATCTCAGTTTCAAAAACCGCTGATGCCCTAGTGGCCATCGGTTCTATCGCACTCATTTTTTTGGCCGGAGGAGTTCGCCGGGGACAGAGGACAGCATGGATGCTCACTCTTATCATTTCTCTGGGTGCAGCCACGCTGAATATTGTCAAAGGGGGAGACTTCGAAGAAGCACTCACCCTGGTTGTACTAACCCTTTATTTGCTGGCAATTCGAAAAAGCTTTACTGCACCGATGGATAAACCTTCACTGGCCAGGGGGATAAGAACTCTGGTAACCGGGATATTTACAGTCGTCATATTCAGTACAGCGATCATTTACGGCTTCATTTCCTTGTTTAGCAGGCACTTCACCATAACCTTTACCAATTCATTGATAGCTGTGACCGAAAGACTTGCTGGCTATACAACTATGCCGCTGCCCAACTATATCAACAGGTTTGCAACTCCCGCATTAGAGTTGAGCGGGATAGCACTTGCAGCGATCTCGCTCTTTTTGATTTTTCGGCCAGTGGTCGATCGCTCAAAAGGCCTAGTGGTTCGATTCGGCTCCAAAACCGATAGAGAAAAGGCCCGTAATATCATCAGAAACCATTCAACCGGCACTCTGGATTACTTTGCCTTACGAGACGACAAGAAGTATTTCTTCGCCCATGGCAGCGTCGTGGCTTATGCCAATTACGGAGCGGTGGCTTTAGTCTCCCCAGACCCAGTTGGCCCGGTGACAACACGGACGCAGGCATGGCAGGAATTTCTATCTTTTGCAAATTCAAAAGGCTGGGTTGTGGCAGTACTGGGTGCAGATCAGGATTGGCTGAATATCTACCGGAAAACCTCAATGCACGCAATCTATGTAGGTGACGAAGCGATCGTTGCATTGAACGAATTCCATCTTGAGGGAAAGAAAAATAAAGGATTACGTCAAGCTGCTGGAAGAATTAGGAAGTACGGATATTCAGCTCATTTTTACGATCCCAGCACTATTGATGAAGACTTAGCGTTTCAGATCCGAAGCATAATGGGCCAAAGCAGAAGAGGCGACGCGGAACGGGGATTCTCGATGACGCTTGGGCGCATACTGGATCCCCACGACGAAGGTCTGCTTCTCACCGTGTGCAAGGACGCCACTGGCAAAGTAGTCGGATTTTGCCAGTGGGTGCCTGCAACTGGAATAAATGGTTATTCGCTCGATCTGATGAGGAGAGACCTGGGACAGCATCCCAACGGACTTACAGATTTCATGATCGTAGCAACAATTGAATATCTCAGAGATTTGGGGTATTCCCATCTCAGCCTGAATTTTGCAACCATGAGAGCTGTACTTTCAGGGGAGATGGATTCACTGCCGCAAAGAGTTGAGAAGTGGCTGCTAATGCGGATGAGCGGCTCCATGCAAATTGAAAGCTTATGGAGATTCAACTCCAAATTTAATCCAACTTGGCGTCCTCGCTATGTTGTTTATGACAATATCGAGCATGCCCCCGCTATCGCTGTAGCAATAGCCCGGGCAGAAGCATTTTGGGAGCTACCGATTATTGGCAGGTTCCTTGTACCTAGTAACGCTTCGGACTAAGGGAATAAATGTCAAATTTATCTAGAAAAATGGAAGTGCCCTGTTGGCCAGGTCTATCAGAGGGCTCGCTACAATACCTAATACCACTGTAGCAACTAGCGAAAATCCGATAACCCAGGTAGAAACGTAAACCTTAGCTGAGGTCTTGGTGGTGGTATCAACCGCCAAAGCGGAGCCCCCTCCTCCTATCATCGCCCCCACCAATTCACTGTCGGAAGTTGCATCAGATATTTCATCCCCGGCTGGCCTGTATACAAGTATTGCCAAGCGTAGATAGAAGAATACGGCTATTGCCGCTGAAATCATTGCAACCAAGGCAACCGGATAATGGCCAGAGTCAACGATTGAAAGAACCACGTTAAATTTCGCTAGAAAACCAGTCGTCAGGGGAGCTCCTGCCTGAGCAAACATTAGAACAGCAAAGGCAAAGGCAAGAAATGGAGAGCGGCGATAAAGCCCCCGCAAATCATTCATAACAATCTGTTCTTTACCCAACTCACGCTGAATCGCCCCAATCGTGGCAAAAGCACCCACGATAATTACCGAATAGATCGCCAAGTAGTAAAGTGAAGCTCCCAAACCTTTACTGGTGGCCGCATACAAACCTAAAAGGATAAATCCAGCCTGGTTTATAGATGAATAGGCCAAAGTTCTCTTGACGTCTGTTTGCACCACGGCCAGCACGGCTCCAACCAGGAGTGTTACCACCGCTAAAGCCCCAACCGCTGGAATCCAGTCGCTACGGTAGTTCAGGAACCCGGAGTAAAAAACCCTTAACAAACCGGCAAAACCGGCTGCTTTAGCTGTAGCAGCCATATACCCAGTCACCGGACTTGGAGCACCTTGATATACGTCCGGAGTCCAGAAATGAAACGGAGCCGCTGATATTTTGAAACCCAGTCCTACCAACATCAACGCCATTCCAGCGAACAGAACCCCGTTTGACCTAAGCAGATTGTTCGACAGAAACGTGACAATCTGGCCCAGGTTAGTTGATCCAGTGGCACCATAAACTAAAGCAATTCCATAGAGGAATATAGCTGAGGCAAACCCACCCAGCATGAAATACTTTATGGCTGATTCTTTTCCTAAAGGTTGGTTTGACTCTATTGCCACAAGCACATAAAGTGCAATCGAAAGAATCTCAAGCCCAAGGAATAAAACAATCAGGTCCACAGCAGCCGCCATCAACATTGCACCGGAGGTTGAAAGAAGTATCAGCGTGACGAACTCAGGGGTTCTTCCCCTGTTCAAATTCATTTGGTCAAGCCCAACTAAAATCGTCATTACCGCAACAATGGAAAATAAGGCATAAAAGAATATTGCGAACTTATCTATTGCAATAGCTCCCGACAAAACAGCCTTATTTGCTCCGGCAGAAGTCGAATGAAACCCGAGGTAGATCGAATCGACCAAGCTTGCCAGCCCAACAATTACCCCAAGTGTCACCGAAACGGCCTTTGACAAATGCTTAGCCACTAAAGAGCTGATTAATAGAACGATGAGACCGCCGCAGATCATTATCAGCTCGGGACCAATCGCAGAATACTGAATCGAAGGCAGTTTTAGAGGCGTAGAAGAAGCAACCTGAGCAATGAGAAACGACATTGACCTAACCCTTTGACTGTGCGCTGTAGTTTGCGGATGAAGGATAGCTTGGTGCATGTGTCACCCTGGTTACCAGGGCTGTAACGGTTGGATTTACTCGATCAAGCATCGGCTTCGGATACACTCCCAAAAAGATAATCAATGCGACCAAAGGAATAATCAGAGCCAATTCCTTTTTAGTGATCTCGCTAAATCCCTCTTTTTCAATCGACTGTGACGGCTTGCCATGAAAGATCTTCTGATAGGCCCACAAAAGATAAACGGCAGAAAGAATTACACCCGTGGTGGCAACTACCGCCCACCACCTATGCGTCAAGAAGGTGCCAACGAGAATCAAAAACTCCCCCACGAACCCATTAGTTCCTGGTAATCCAAGCGAGGCCATCACGACAATGGTTGCCATTCCGGCCATGATGGGAGCATATTTTTGAATACCACCTAAACCATCAAAGCCCAGGGAGGCTCTGCGCTTATAAATAAACCCGATCAGTAAAAGAAGCGCGGCGGTGTAAATACCATGATTGAACATCTGGATTACTGCCCCCGACAATCCCTGTGGACTTAGGGCAAATAACCCAAGTACTATAAACCCGATGTGGGAGAGCGAGGAAAAAGCTACGAACCGCCTCATATTAGCAGACGAAGCTGCCACTATGGAACCATAGATTATCCCCACCACTCCCAGTGTAAGAAGTAACGGTGCAAGCAGGTGGGCTGCCTTGGGGAACAGCTCTAAATCAAATCGGATCATGCCATAGATGCCAAGCTTGGCCATCACCGAAGCTATGATCACCACCGGCCCTAGCGGCGATTCGCTATATGTGTCAGGCGACCAGGTGTGCAAGGGGAACAGAGGGGCTTTGATAGCAAAAGCTACTGTAAACGCAACAAGCAGCCATTCCTGCAAAGAGTTGGAAATATGGGTAGAATTTGCCAAGGTAACTAGATCAAAGGTGGTTACACCCGTCTGAGATTGATGAATAAACACTACGGCTAATATCCCCACCAGCAAAAACGCCGAACCAAAAAATGTATATACAAAGAACTTGACTGCGGCAAAAGCCGAGCGTGCATATCCCCATCTTGCTATAAGGAAATACGACGGTATAAGAGTCAACTCAAAAAGAACGAAGAAACTAAACAGATCCAGTGACAGGAAGCTCCCCATTAGCGAAGCTTCGAGCAAAAGCATCCATCCTGCATATGAGGAAGCTGCTTTCTTCTCATGGGAGCTATAAAGAGCAATTGGAAATAAAAGTGAAGTCAGAAGCACTAGGAATAAGGAAATGCCGTCGATTCCAACTTTCCACGAAATCCCGAGTGAAGGGATCCATGAAATACTGGATACCCCTTGGAACCCACCCGTGTGGGTATTGAACTGTATCAGTACCACGACGGTCAAAATAAATTCAATAACAGCTACTGCCTTGGCAAGATGTGACGACACTTTGTCATTCCTGATCAGCGCAACAGCGATCGCTCCAATCGCAGGAAAAATAACAATCAGATTTAGTAGTGTGCTCAAGACTGCGCCTTCCATTTGAATACAGTTATCGAGTTCTCAGCCATTGTTCAGACTCCAGCCCTAGTAACGAAATAACCCAGGATTACTAAGGCGCCCACGCTTATATAAAGCGCGTAATTGCGAATATATCCGGTCTGGATCTTTCTGACTATTTTGGCCACCGCCATCACCAGACCCCCTAGCGACATGACAGTTCCGTCTATCACCTTGACCTCAATCACATCGGTAAAGGTGGCAGATAGCTGGGTTGATGGCCTGGCAATTGCCCGGTCATAAAATCGGTCAATCCCCCATCCAGCTCTCAATAAAGCAGGTTCAGCCGAAGGATTCTCAGCCGATTTCCGCCACAATGAAGTGGCCAATCCAATCCCTATCAGAGCAAAAACTGCATCTAAGGCACCCAGGGTAAACCTTAGACTGCTTGAAATAGTTGAAGCTGTCAATGCATGCCCAAATACAGGAGAAAGCCAGTTTTCCAAAAAGCGGTACTTGTTGGAAATCGGCAGATCAAGGGCCCCCCCGAATGTAGCCAATACTGCCAGAATTACCAGTGGAACTGTCATGATTTTAGGCGATTCGTGCACATGAGTAGAAGAGTCGAATCTTTGACCCCCATAAAACACCAGGTAAACTTCTCGACCCATGTAATAGGCTGTCAGGACCGCAGTAAGCGCTCCTATTGCCCACAAAATCACCGAACTCTGATATGCACCTGCTAAAACATCCCCTTTGGACCAAAATCCTGAAAACGGTGGCAGACCTGCGATAGAAAGCCAGGCAATGATAAAAGTAAATGAGGTGATCGGCATCAGCTTTCTGAGCGCACCCATCTTTTTGATATTTTGCTCATCGTTCAAACCGTGGATTACCGAACCTGCTCCCAAGAAAAGAAGGGCTTTATAAAAAGCATGGGTAACCATCAGGAATATTGCGGCGATATACTGGCCTGTTCCAATTCCAAGCATCATGTAACCCAGTTGGGACACCGTGGAGTAAGCCAGCACCTTTTTTATATCGTTTTGGGAAGTGGCTGCCATGGCTGCTATAAATGCCGTTATCACTCCCACATAAGCGATAAATAATCCCACGCCTGGAGCAAGATGAAGTATTGGGGAAATCCTTGCCATCAGATAGACACCCGCTGTCACCATAGTGGCAGCATGGATAAGTGCCGATACTGGTGTAGGACCTTCCATGGCATCCACCAGCCAAACAAACAGCGGTAGCTGAGCTGACTTACCTACAGCGCCGACGAAGAACAGGAGCGCAATGGCAGTAATGGTCTCTGTACTGAGGTGCCCAACTGAACCAAATACATGTGAGTAACTAAGCGATCCCAAATAGCTAAATATGAGAAACACCGCTGAGAGATAGCCGAAATCCCCGATTCTATTGATTATGAATGCTTTCTTACCTGCCGCCGCGGCTGATGGTCGCTCAAACCAAAACGCAATCAACCAATAAGATGCGGCTCCGACCCCTTCCCAACCTAAGAACGTGAATACAAAATTATTAGAAAGAACCAGCACCAGCATCGCGAATACGAACAGATTCAGATAAATGAAAAACGTACTGAATCGCTTATCATGGCTCATGTACCCGATGGAATAGAAATGAATCAGCATCGCTATGCCAGTGACAAAAAGAATCATTGTCACAGAGAGAGGGTCTACATATGCCCCGACATTTATGTGAAGGCTCCCAACTGATATCCAGTTGAAGAGAGTATAGTTTGCAACTCTTTGTGATGAGGGGAGCTTCATCATCTGAAGCCAAGTCACCACCGCCAAAACAAACGAACCCAGCACAAAAAGGCTAGCCATTACCCCGGCATAAGGACGTTTTAACCGTTTGCCAAAAGCAATGTTAAATACTGCACCAACTAGCGGAAGACCCAACAGTATAAAAACCAGTGTGATACTCAATCTCAACCCCTAAATATCGAGAGATCGTCAGCTGTAGTGGAACTTTTCCGCCGAAATATGGCAACTATTATTCCTAGACCAACCACGACTTCGGCTGCTGCAACCACCAAAACAAAAAAGACCAGCGTTTGGCCACCAATATCACCAAGCATCCTTGAGAAAGTGACAAAAGTAAGATTCACTGCATTGAGCATCAGTTCAACGCTCATGAACATGATCAAGATATTTTTTCTGACGAAAAACCCCAGCGCGCCCAGTGAAAAGAGAAGCGCCGCTAAAACCAGATACCAACTGCCCGGTACTGTCATTTTGCCTCACTTTCCGAAGTAAGCTCCGTCTGAAACACTGCAGCATCCTTTTCCAAAGGCTTTTGGTCGGACTGCCTCACCAGCACAACTGCTCCAATTACGGCAATGATAAGAAGAACAGAGGTAGCTTCAAAAGGGAGCAGATAGGTTGTGAAAATCGATTGAGCCAACTGAACCACATTTGAGCTATGGGAAGTCGTGGAAAGGACTGTGCCATGAGCTCCAGTTGCCCAGGTCCCTCTTGAAAGTGTAAGGATTTCCGCAAAGATTACAACGACGGCAAAGATTGCAAGCGGACGTTGTCCCCGTAATTTTTCCTTTCTAAGGTCCTCCTTCTTGTCGACTCCCAAGAGCATGATAACGAAAAGAAAAAGAACCACGATCGCACCGGCATAAACAATAACTTGCACGGCAGCAAGAAACTGAGCATTCTGTTCTACAAACAAAACTGCCACTGCAAATAAGGTAAGAATCATCATCAGGGCTGAATGCACCGGATTTCGCATTAATATCACCCCGAGAGCCCCTAAGACAATAGCAATTGCCGATACCACAAAGGTAATCAAATCGGGCAGCGCTATCTGGGTTGCCAGTAAGTCAATCATCAAACAGTGCCCCCATGACGTTTCATGATGCGATCCCGTTCAATGGTCCGAATCATGTACCTTGGTGCAGCTTCTGCACTAGGAAGATCCGACTGACCGGCCTCCGGTTTTCGCACCCCTTTGCCCAACTCTTCTGACCAGTGGACTTTTCCTTCATATGTTTTGGCACCTGAAGGTGAAGTGGCACGCATCCAGCCTGAGGTAAGCTCATCATCACCAACTCTCCAATCCTCCCAAGGAAGCCTCTTTGGAGAACCGTCATCGTTTACCACCAGTTCATCCTTGGTGTAAATTGCTTCCCGGCGCGAGGTAAAGGAAAATTCAAACATTTTCGATTCAGTTATGGCCTCGGTTGGGCATGCCTCTACACACAGGTCACAGTGGATACACCGAAGAAAATTGATCTCGTAAACGTAGCCATATCTTTCACCAGGAGAAACTGGCGCATCGGGTGGGTTATCCTTGCCCCGAACGTATATGCATCCCGCTGGACAAACCCCGGCACAGAGCTCACAGCCTATGCACTTTTCGGACCCATCCTCATAACGATTCAATACATGGCGCCCATGAAACCTTGGCGGCTTTTTCCTCTTCTGTTCCGGATACTGCTTGGTCACTCTAGGCTGAACCATTTCATTCAAGGTAACCTTGAATCCTTTGAGGGCATCAAAACCAGCCATCTATTCCACCTCCTTACCATGATTAGTAGGTTGGCCAAACCTAACGCGATCCCCAAGTCTGCCTACATCACCAGCCCTTGAGAGCAGTGTCGCCAGGATAAGCACTAAAACGAAAACTCCAAATCCAAGGTAAGTTGAAACCTGCATCGCAGCAATGATCAGAAACCAAGCCAATGAGGCCGGTATCAGAACCTTCCACCCAAGAGACATCAGCTGGTCATAGCGCAATCTCGGCAGTGCCGCCCGCACCCAAACGTAGAAGAACAAAAAGACGCCGGTTTTTATTAGGAACCAAATTATAGGCCAGATCCAGGTAGGGCCGAAAAGGGTTGGGCCGGATGCACCACCGAAAAACAAGGTTACGATAATCGCTGACATAGTCACCGTGTTCATAAATTCTGCAAGATAGAAAAGTGCAAACCTTAGCGAAGAGTACTCGGTGTGGAATCCACCCACCAACTCAGATTCAGCCTCAACCAGGTCAAACGGCGGCCGATTCATCTCTGCGGTTATTGCAGCCAAGAAGATCACAAAAGGAACTACCCCAAGGCGTATAATATTCCATTTCGGTATAAAGCCAAGGTAGGTTCCAATTTGAGACGTGACAATATCCCTTGTCGACAAAGATCCGGTGATAAGAACCACCGCGGCGATTGACAGTCCCATAGCCGCCTCGTACGAGATCATTTGAGCAGTAGCTCGAACGCCTCCCAAAAGGGGATATTTAGAGCCGGAACCCCAACCAGCTAACGTGACTCCATATACAGAGATCGATGACATTGCAAGTAGAAATAGTATTCCCATAGGAGGGTCGGCTACCTGAAGTTCTGTGGTATGTCCGAATATGTGAACTATTCCACCGACTGGTACAATCGTGAACACAAGAAATGCCGGTATCAACGAAAGGTAGGGGGCGATTTTGAACACCGCCCGGTCTGCACTGTCAGGAATCAGATCTTCCTTGAAGAAAAGTTTGATCCCATCTGCCAACGTCTGAAGAATCCCAAATGGTCCGGCTCGGTTTGGTCCGATTCGGTTCTGCATATCTGATATCAGTTTGCGCTCGAACCATATCATTAGCAGGACTGAAACCAAGAGTGCAGCGAAGGCCACCACTACCTTTATAACAACGATCAATAGTACCGTCAATGTAATACCATGAGAGAAAAGTGGATCAGCACCCATTACACACGCTCCAACTTGACATAGTTCATGGTCTCATCGACTCGAATAGGAGAAAATGACTGGGAAGATGACATTCCCTTTACCATCTCTACCCATCCCTCTCTGATGCCATCATCGATCTCCACCTCAAAAACCCCAGCTCCTCCGGCCTTATCTGTAAGCCGAACCGATTCACCTACCGCCACTCCGATAGCTCTCGCAGTTTCAGAGGAAATACGGCATCGAGGCTCCACAGCCAGACGGGAGAGATGTGGGCTATTCTTAAGAAGTTGACCCTGCGAATATAGTCGTCTGCAGTAAACCAATGGCATCTCTGAAGTTCCTGGTATGGGCGGTAGCGGCCATATCGGCTCAACGCTAATCGCCGTGGGAACCTTTGACTCAGTCGGGGAGTCAGATTCGTCAGATATTGAAGCAGATGAATCGATAAAACTTGTTTTAGATGAAGCCAGGCCCTGGTTCCACACCGAAGCTATTCCTGGAGTTGAAATCTGATCAAACATTGGCTTCTTCTTGAGCGTCAATGGAGTCGAGGTCAAAGGTATCACCACCCCATCAAGGGCACTCAGTCGTGAAAGCCTGTCAAAAGAAAGGCCCCAGTGAAGCGAAGATATATTGGAAATCTCGCCCAAGATCTCTTCCGGAGAGCTAAATCCAAGGTCAGAGCCTATCTCCAGAGCAATTTCACATGCAATTTCCCAATCAGGGCGACATAACCCCGGGGGAGTTACTTTCTGATTAACTGTCATTATCCGCTCTTCAAGATTGGTTATTGTTCCATATTTCTCCGCAAAAGCCGCTGCCGGCAATACCAGATCAGCCCTTGAGCTTGACTCACTCATGAAAGTGTCCACACTGACCACAAAACCGATCTCGTCAAGAGCCGTATTTGAAAGTGTGGTGTCTACAAAATCTGTCCGGGGATCGGATCCAATCAAAAACAGGAGATCCATCTCTCCCTTTAGTGCAGATTTGAACATCTCCTTTACACTCTTGCCATTGTGGGATGGGAAACGTGACCATTTCTGCCGCAGGCCGGCCGATGGATCGCTTAGAGAACTGCGTCCAGGAAGGAAACGAGGGACAGCACCCAAATCGACACCACCGGAAAAATTTGATCCGTGTAAAGTGACTAAGAATTTTGCCTTGGGAGCCACCCGCGCCAGTTCGAGGGCAAATGCCTCCACTACGGTCTGATCCCAGGCCAGGTTTTCCCGGCCCAGCAGCACTACTAACCCTTCACCATCTGCGCTAACGCCGCTGCTCTTGATCAATGACGAAACTTCAGGGAAATAGCTCGAATCTGCAGTAATTTGCTGAGCCAAAGGACGAAGCTGATCCAAAGAAGGAAAGACCTGGATTTCGCTAATCCCATCAAGCGACGAAGAATGCGTGGCAATCGTGATTACCTTGGTATTTCCATTTTTTACGGCTTCTCGAAGCCGAAGATAGAGAACGGGGATTTCTTCTTTAATGTCACCCGTAAATGACAAAACCACTTTGGAAGTGACTGCATCATTTATGGTGGCTCGATTGAGCCTGGAAATAACATCGGCACTTATTCCGTCACCCAACTGGGAATCCACCGAATCGGTTCCTATCACACCCTTGGCCAACTTGACCCAGGCATAAATGTCCTCATTGGTAAGTTTCGAACCGATTATAAATCCGATCCGGTCAGAACCGATTTTTTCTTTTATCCCGGAGATCTTTGACGAGATAATTGAAATTGCGTTTGCCCACGAAGTCTCGACGTAGGAGTCACCCTTTCGGATCAGTGGAGCCGTCACGCGGTCGGGAGAACTTAGGGATTCGTGGCCAAACCGGCCCTTGTCGCAGAGCCAACCATGATTGACCTGGTCGGAATCAAGGCCGATATAACGAATTACCTGATTTTGAGATGACTGCACCATAATTCGACATCCCATCGAACAGGTAATGCAACTTGACTCCACTTGCGCAAGATCCCAAGGCCTCGATTTGAATCTATAAGGCGCTGCGGTGAGAGCACCGACTGGGCATATCTGAACCGTATTTCCGGAAAAGTATGACGAAAATGGCCTCTCCGGAAAAACGTTGACTTGGGTGTTGTCTCCGCGTCCAATAAATTCAATCAGAGCATCGCCAGCCACCACGTCTGCAAATCTCGTACATCTGTCGCACTGGATGCAGCGCTCCCTGTCCAGAAAAACCAGTTCAGATATAGCGATAGGCTTCTCAAAATGCCGCTTTTCCTCTGCGAAACGGCTCTCTCCTGGTCCGTAAGCAAGTGTTTGATCCTGGAGAGGGCATTCCCCGCCCTTGTCACACACCGGACAATCGAGCGGATGGTTGATGAGCAGGAACTCTAAAACACCATCCTGGGCCTTCTTGACCTTTTCCGAATCGGTAATAACATCCATGCCATCGCTGACAGGAACGTAGCAGGACGGTTGAAGAGAAAACCCTCTTGGACCACTCACTTCCACTAAACACATCCGGCACATGCCAACCTGAGGAAGCCGGGGATGGTAACAAAATCTGGGTATGAATATACCCGCTTCTTCAGCTGCCGCAATCAGAAGCTCGCCGGGCCTGGCCTTTACCTCGCGGCCATCAATTGAAATTGAAATTAAATCTTTAGAGACATCAGTGGACAAAGGGACACCCTTCTTCCTTTATGTGAATCAAAAATTCGTCACGAAACATCTTGATCGCACTGACTACCGACGACGGAATTGACGGACCCAAAACGCAAATAGTCGTCTGCTGTGGTGGCCATGATAAACCTGGGGCTATATTGTCGCACACATCCAGCAGCAAGTCTAAATCTGATTCAGTTCCAGCGCCTATTTCAATACGGTGCATAATCTTCTCGATCCAGCCGGAGCCTTCCCTACAGGGAGTGCACTGGCCACAAGACTCCCTATGGAAAAACTTTGTTATCCTCCAGGCAGCCCTTACTGCGCACGAGTGGTCGTCAATGACAATTACCGAACCGGATCCCAGCATCGAACCCGCCTTGGCCACCTCATCCTGTCCAAGAGGCAGGTCCAGGTGTTCAGGCCCGAACCAGGGGGCCGAAACGCCGCCGGGTATTATTGCTTTCACACTTCTTCCCGGAAATAGTCCCGCTCCCAGTTCAGGGCTGAAAATCAGATCTCTGAAACTACTGGCTGCCATCTCAAGTTCATAGTTTCCGGGCTTGGCTACATCACCAGAAAGTGCAAAAAGTCGTGTTCCTGTCGATCTTCCGGATCCCAGACTTGCAAAAGCCTTGCCTCCGTTTGTGATTATCCAGGGAATATTGGACATGGTCTCGACATTATTGACGATCGTCGGCTTACCATAAAGTCCTATCACGGCTGGGAAATAGGGCGGCTTAATTCGAGGATAGCCCCGCTTACCTTCAAGCGACTCGATCAACGCCGTCTCTTCGCCGCATATGTAGGCCCCGGCACCGGGCTGCAGTACCAGATCTATCGAAAACCCTGACCCGAAAATATCCCTCCCGATTGCACCATAGGCATAGGCTTCGTTAATCGCAGATTGCACCCGCTCAAGGCCCAGAGCAAATTCACCGCGTAGATAAATGAACGCCATCGATGCCCCAATTGCATATGCACTGATCAGTGTTCCCTCTATAAGCTGGTGAGGATCAGCTTCTACCAGAAGATGGTCTTTGAAAGTGGAGGGCTCCGATTCATCCCCATTTACCACCAGATACCGGACCGGATCCTGTTTCAGCATCGACCATTTCCTACCAGTTTCAAAACCGGCTCCACCTCGGCCCAGGATTCCAGAAGCCACCACTTCGGCTTGAATATCTTCAGGGTTCATGCTGAGAGCTTTTCTCAGGGCCTGATAACCGCCATTTTCGAGATAGGTGGACAACCTATACGAATCAGGTAGATTCGTTCTGGCTGTCACGATTTTGGTGGTCACTTAGAGTCACCTCCATTTGAATCCTTGGCAGCCTGGCGCTCTTGCCTGGCCTGGTCCATCGCAACTCTCTCAGCAATAATTACTTCATTTTCGACCAGCGATGGTGCTTCCCTAAAAACTCTCGAAAGGGTCCCATGAGGTGGTACTGAATCTGTCAGCTGATCGTTCCTGAGATCTTCGACAAGTTGATCAAAACTGTCATTTCCAAGGGGTCCGAAAAATCTATAATTCACTTGAGCACACGGCGCCTTATCACAGTGAGCAACACACTCCACCTCTTCCAGGGTAAATAGCCCATCTTCGGTGGTTCCCCCAACGGGGACTTCCAACTTGTCGCTGGCATGCTCTAACAATTCAAGCCCTCCGCGGAGCAGACAGGCCACGTTCGTGCAAACTGAAACAAGGTACTTTCCCACCTCTTCGGTGTGAAACATGTCGTAGAACGAAACAGTTCCAAACACCTCTGCTGGTTCAATCTCAAGAAGCTTGGCAATCTCCTCCATTGCCTCCTTTGTCAAGTACCCCTGCTGGGCTTGGGCAAGGTGACAAAGGGGCATCAGTGCTGATCTCTTCTCCGGATAGAGGCCCAGTAACACCTGGGCCCGTTCCAAATTCTCTGATGTAAAAAACGACACTTATCGATCAACCTCTCCCATTACTGGATCAACTGAGGAAATAGACGCAATTGCATCCGCAATTGCCCCTCCGCGTAACATCACTGGAAGTGTCTGTAAATTTACAAATGAAGGTCCGCGGATGTGCATTCTGTATGGCTTTGCCGAACCGTCGGACACCATATAACAGCCAAGCTCCCCGCGAGGAGACTCTACCGCCACGTAAACTTCCCCCTCTGGAACCTTATACCCTTCGGTAAAGATCTTGAAATGGTGAATCAAAGCTTCCATGGATTCATCTATTCGCATTCTTGGCGGAGGAGTGACTTTTTTGTCCTGGACTCGATAGTCACCTTCGGGCATCTTTTCTACGACTTGAGCAATAATTCTCAGTGACTCCCTTATCTCGTTGAACCGCACAGAATACCTATCAAATACGTCCCCTATAGATCCAACAATTACATCGAACTCGACCTGTTCGTAGTGAAGGTAGGGCATATCACGACGGAGATCCCAAGGCACTCCGGTGGAGCGTAATATAGGACCGGTGGCTCCCAAAGCTATTGCCTGTGAATCCGTAATTATTCCAACTCCATTGACTCGCTCTCGAAATATTGGCTGTCCTGTAAGAAGCTCGTCGTATTCATCGAGCCTGCCGGGAATGGTTTCAAGAATCGCGATCACGTCATCCTGCCAACCATCTGGAAGGTCAGCGGACACACCACCAGGGCGAATGTAGTTATGGTTCATCCGCAGCCCAGTGACCTTTTCAAAGAAGGCCAAAATCATCTCTCGTTCTCTAAATCCATAGAGCATCATCGAGGTGGACCCAAGGTCCATTCCGTTGGTAGCCATCCACATAAGGTGAGACGAGCATCGGTTGAGTTCGCACATCAGCATCCGTATCCAGCTGGCCCGGTCGGGAACCTCGATCCCTATTAGCTGTTCAGCCGCCAGCGAAAATACCAGTTCGTTATGGAGTGGAGAAAGATAATCCATCCTGGTAACGTTTGTCGAACCTTGAAGATAGGTGAGCCCCTCGGCCGTTTTCTCCATCCCAGTGTGTAGATAACCAACCACTGGCTTCGTCCTAAGGATGATCTCGCCATCGAGTTCTATCATCAAACGAAGTACCCCGTGAGTTGAGGGGTGCTGAGGACCCATATTGATGATCATCTTCTCATCTGGGCTAATTTCAAAATTCATATCATTTGGATCAAGCTCAATGCCCTCTGAAAGGCGAAGTGTCGAGCCGTATTCCAAGCCGAGTTCATCGGTGCTGGTGGATTCGAACATCCCCATTTCCTGATCACCTTCGCTGGTCTCAAATGACAAGTCCTTAGACTTTCCACCCAGGACTGACTGCTTCGGATCCATAGAGTCATTCATATTATCCGCCATTACTCAGCCCCGTTTACTGCTTTGAACTGAACCGGCACTGCACCGACCTGATAGTCCTTTCGCAATGGATGGCCTTCCCATTCCTGCGGTAGGACAATCCTGGTCATATCGGGATGATTATTAAAGGTGATTCCAAACAGATCATAAACTTCTCGTTCTAAGGCCTCACTGGTTGGGTATAGATAAAAAAGCGTGTCAATCGTGGGGTCTTCATCAGGAACCTGAACCCGGATTCTCACCCTCCTCCGCTCCTCAAGGGACAGCAACCCAACCACCACTTCATATCGCTCTGCAGTGATGCCTTCAGGCAATTTTCTTCCAGGATGAGTCAAATAGTCTACAGCGGTCACATCAACACACATTGCGAATCCCCGACTCTTGAGATCAGACACAGTAGACAGATACTCAGCTCTCGAAACGTGAAGTACCTCGGCCTCGTTCATACCCCGAGCACCTTCTTCTTAGCCGAACCCCTGACGTGGATTGGATTCGGCCTGAGCTTGGGTTCATCCAGCTGCAATTGTGCTCCCGCTTTGGTCTCATTGCGTCTCTTGGTAATCTCACCGGTTCTAATCTTTTCGTGAAGCGTGAGAATCGCGTGTAAAAGAGTTTCGGGACCAGGAGGGCAACCGGGCGCATACACATCGACCGGAACTATCTGATCCACTCCCTGAACAATTGCGTAATTGTTAAACATTCCCCCGGTTGATGCGCATACTCCCATCGAAATCACCCACTTCGGCTCAGGCATTTGATCGTAAACCTGACGAAGAACAGGAGCCATCTTTTGGGAAACCCGACCTGCCACAATCATCAGATCGGCCTGCCTTGGGGAAGCTCGGAATACCTCCATCCCAAAGCGGCTGATATCGAAATCTGCTGCCGCAGTCGCCATCATCTCAATTGCACAACAGGCCAAGCCAAAAGTCGCTGGCCAAACCGAGTTTCGTCTGGCCCATTTCACCAGATTCTCGATATTACCGGTGAGAAAATTATGGTTTAGATCTTCAAGTCCCATTTATTTTCCAACTCCATCAAATCTTTCGAAGTTCACGCGGCCTCTTCACCCTTAGAATTAATCCTTCTTACTGTCGAAGACGTGGTTCGCTCCATTGAGTCACCACTTCCCTCTTTACTACGATGAAACTGTCCCCAGTTCAACGCACCATTTGAAACCAAATACAGGAATGCTATAAACACAGTTATCCCAAATACAATCATTTCCGAAACGCCGAAGACCCCCAGGGACTTTGAAATAACCGCATACGGATAAATAAATATGATTTCTATATCAAAAACGATAAAGATCATTGCTACCAGATAAAACCTGACTGGGAACCTTTCCGGAGGCCGGTTACCCGGAATTATCCCACATTCATAAGGTGCGCTTTTGGCTAGGTTGGCGTGGCGCGGCGACATTATTGCTGAAGCGATTATCGATAATCCAGCGAACAGCGCCGCCAGAACGATCATGCCTAAAATAGGCAGATACTGAATCATAATCTCACGTCCTCTCCCAAAAAGCTACATCTTCAATAGTCGTCCAGATCACCTTAGTACTCCTCAGGGCAAGGTTAAAAATCAAAACCTTAAACTCCTATTACATTTATTATCATTGAACTACCCACCAAGTCCAAATCGCTGCAGTACTTTTGGGCGCGTCTCTTAGGTGCAATGGGATTTTCCCCACACTGAAGCTATCAAAATCTCCTCCTCTTTGCATATCAACAAAGCCATACCTTCAGTCAATGGAGGTTTGAAACCACCTTTGTTGCAGCTTCCAGGGTTCGATCCAATTCCCGTTGACCATGAGACAGCCCAGGAAAAATAGCTTCATACGGACCTGGAGCTAATGCTATACCCTGATCCAACATCCCATGGAAAAATTTCTCATAAAGGCCAAGACCAACCGATTCCTTTGCTGAGGCATAGTTGGTAACCTGCAAGTCACCGAAAAAAAGCCCCACCAAGGAGGATACTTGGGGAACTTGAGCCGGGATTCCGCCAGCGGCAAAGACTTCACGCAGCCCTGATGTCAGTTTGGCGGCTGTATCTTTCAAGGTCTCGTAACTAGTTTCCTCAAGCAAATTGATTACAGTAATCCCCGCAGCTGTGGCAATTGGGTTACCCGAAAGCGTCCCGGCTTGATAGACCGGACCCTCCGGAGCTAGGCGCTGCATGATCTCCCGCTTTCCTCCGAAAGCTCCAATCGGAAGACCTCCGCCAATCACCTTTCCAAAACACCACATATCCGGAATAATCCCAAATAACCCTGAAGCTCCACCGTAACCAACCCTAAATCCGGTAATTACTTCATCAAATATCAGCACTATCCCATTTTCGTTACACCGTTTGCGAAGTGCTTCTAAAAATCCTGGCCCGGGAGCGACAAGGCCCATATTTGCTGCTATCGGTTCAACTATTACTGCAGCAAAGGAATCATCCAACTCAGGCAGCTTATTATATGGAGCCACGACAGTATCTGAAATTGCGGACATCGGCACTCCAACTGAATCCGGTATGGATAGTGAAGCAACCCCGGAACCACCTGCAACTAAAAGTGCGTCTGAATGACCGTGATAACAACCGTCAAATTTCAATATTTTGTCTCTGCCGGTAAATCCCCTTGCCACCCGAATCGCACTCATGGTCGCTTCAGTTCCAGACGATGTTAATCGAAGCATCTCAAGCCCCTCAACCCGATCTACAATCAGCTCGGCCAGCTCCACTTCAGCCAATGTGGGGGTACCAAAAGTTGTACCATTTTTGGCCGCAGATGATATCGCAGCTGCCACACGGGAATCGCCGTGGCCTAAAATACAGGCCCCATAGGACTGGATATAATCGACATACTTATTGCCCTCTTCGTCAAAGAGATATGCCCCTTCTCCTCTGGAAGTGAAAAAGGGAACTCCGCCAACTGATTTAAAGGCACGCACCGGAGAATTCACCCCACCCGGTATCAGTTGACAAGCCCGAGAATAAAGCTCCTGATTGTTGTGAGGAAGGTCTGACTCAAACGACATTTCATATACTCGCAATCTATAGAGAGACCATTCTTATATAAAACACCAAAACACGAAGGTCACAAATAATCAGCGACGAAAGGACCAAAGTATGTAAGAACCATCGATGCCCCTGCCCTCTTTATGGCAGTCAGCTGTTCAATCGCCACCGCGGTACCATCAATCCAACCGTTAGCCTCAGCAGCTTTGATCATCGCGTACTCTCCGGAAACATGGTAGGCAGCTATTGGTACAGTCACATGACGGGCTGCCATAGCGATGATATCCAAATAAGTCATAGCCGGCTTGACCATGATGATGTCAGCTCCCTGTGCTATGTCAGCCAGGATCTCTGATAACGACTCCTTGGAATTGCGATAATCCTGCTGGTAGGTTTTGCGGTCTCCTCCGTTTGCAATGGTCACGTCAACCGCGTCCCTGAACGGACCGTAAAGGCTCGAAGCGTATTTGGCAGAATAAGCCATGATCCCGGTAGTTTGAAAACCATTCTGGTCGAGACCGCTACGGATTGCGCCAACCTGGCCATCCATCATCCCTGATGGGCCCACCATATCCACCCCTGCCTGCGCCTGGGCTAGGGCTACTTTTACATAAAGGTCCAGTGTGGCATCATTGTCCACGTCACCACGACTATCCAGTACCCCGCAATGGCCGCTAAGGGTGTACTCGTCTAAACAAAGGTCAGCCATCACAACCAGCTCATCGCCTACCGCTGCTTTTATTTCGGAGATGGCCACTTGTGCAATGCCATCGGGATCCCAAGCAGCAGATCCCAGCTCGTCTTTAACCTCCGGAACCCCAAACAAAATAATCCCCGGCAAACCCTGCGCGGTAATTTCCTTGGCAAACTCGACAGCTGAAGCTACAGAATGCTGATAAACCCCTGGCAGCGAAGAAATCTCAACTGGACGATCTATCCCTTCTCTTACAAAAATTGGGGTGATCAAGTCATCAAGCCGCAAGTTGGATTCTGATACCAGTCGCCTCAATGCACCCGAACGTCTCAGCCGCCTGTGGCGTTGTATTGGATAGCTCACAGTTAAAGACTAAAGAGTCTGGTTCAATTCTTGACGGATCGCTACAAAGAATTATCTCATTAACAGTTTCAAGCCCGACAATGTCGGGCTTGAAACTGGGTATTCAGGGTAAATCAAGCCATATACATCAAATAATCGATGCCATTATTCGCTTTAGTAGACAGAAGCCTCTAGGTTCACTTGCTCCGGCAGTTGCAAGTAAGTTTCCGGCATTATTGGACTGAGCAATTTAAAGACCAAAACAAACTGAGACACGCATGTAAATCTTCTGTGTCGAGAACACCCTGGTAATTTATCTTCTTGTCTCGCTAGCACGGTAAAGAAGCGACTTACATGAATGTTGTACCTTTTTGTCGCCACTAATGACAGGCATTACTAGACGTAATCAGGTTGCTGAAATACGAATTTGGCGTGCCAAAGAACTGCCTAAGGACTCAGCAGTTTCTGAAGAACTGATACAGACTGAGCTGCTGCTTCACAACCATATCAACCTACTGGAGCCCTTCAAAGCTCCAACGTCGATATGGCTACATCACTACGCTAGCTGAGCGACTTTAGGAGCGCATTTACCACCCCTGTAATGTCATGCCGCTCAGCAGTAACTGAACCGCCAACCCCAAGGCGCTCCAGCGTCGAGGTAGTGACCGGTCCAATAGAGATGACTTTAGCTGGAAGTTGACCAACTCCGAAGGCAGCGCAAAAGTTCTCGGCGGTCGAGGACGATGTGAAAGTAATGGCGTCCCAGGTGGCAATCTGTTGCCCTAAACTAGAATCTAGAGCAGGACGCAGATTACGATAAACCGGAACCACTTCCACACTCCAACCTTTCTCTGCCAGTCCCTGGCGAAGTACTTGGCGGGCATTTTCAGCTTGGGGCAAAAGAATATCTCCTTCCCCTTTTGGAAACTCGGCCACAAATTGCTCGGCCACAAATTTGCTCGGTACAAAATCGCACTTAATTCTGAATTTCTCTACTTCATGCGCAGTGGAATCACCGATAGCAGCAATGCCAAGACCTGATAAAACCCGCAAATCTTCAATCCGCTCGAAAAACCGCATCACTGTGTTGGTAGAAGTAAATATCACCCATCTAAATTCCGTAATTCTTCGAATCGAAGACTCAAGTTTGGCAAAATTGTCAGAAGGTGGGCCTATCTCAATCGTAGGAACGGTCAAAACACTGGCACCCAATTGCCTCAGCCGGTTTACCAGCTGTGATGATTGCTCCCTCGTTCTCGTGACGACCACCCTTTTCCCAAGGAGCGGACGCTTTTCAAACCACGCTAAGTTAAGTTTTGCAACCTCTCCAATCACTAGTGTTGCCGGCGACTTGATAGTGGTCGCACCAAGTAGGCCCAACTGCGTCCGGGTCGACTCCTGATCTGACCTTGTTCCCCATCGAACTGCTAAGACCGGGGTACTGGGAGCAAGTCCCCCTCGAATCAATTTTTCAGCAATTTCTGCCCTATGTGCCACTCCCATAAGCACGACAATTGTTCCGCCTAACTTTGCAAGGGATCCCCAGTCAACCTGATCAGTAGCTTTCCCATGACGGTGCCCAGTCACGACGGTAAACGAAGTCGACATTCCCCTGTGTGTGACCGGCACCCCGGCATAAGCAGGAACCGCTATTGCTGAAGAAATTCCCGGAACAATCTCGAATTCTACACCCGCTGCTATTAGGTCGAGCGCCTCTTCGCCACCACGTCCAAATACAAACGGGTCTCCACCTTTCAGCCTGACCACATTTTTAGCCTGGTTAGCCTTGCTAATCAATACTTCATTGATCTCGCTTTGGGCTACAGGTCGGTCCGGCCTCTTGCCTACATCGATCAGCTCGGCTTTGGGATCACAAAACTCGAGCAGTGAGGTGTCAGACAGATAGTCATAAACTACTACTTCGGCACTTGAGAGCAGCTCTCTTCCCCTCAAAGTCAGAAGCCCTGGATCGCCAGGACCAGCACCTACCAGGTAAACTTTTCCTACTGCTTTATAGCCCATTTGAATCTCGCTCAATGGATTTCAGAATCTCATTGCCACCCAGTTCCAGAAGCTGTTGCCCAAGTCGGGCTCCAACGGTCTCAGGGTCTTGATCTTCCCCGCTAACTCTGATTACACGCTGTCCATCGATAGAGCCAATCAATCCCCGTAACTTTATTACCCTGCTCGTGCCTTCATCAACCCAACCATATGCTGCCACAGGTAACATGCACCCACTGCCCAACTGGCGTAAAAGACTTCTTTCGGCCTCCACTGCCATTCTGGTCTGAAGATGATCGATTTGGCTTAGGACCGATCGAGTATGGATGTCATCCGAACGACACTCTATCGCCAATGCACCCTGACCAACCTGAGGAAGTACTTCATCGGGCTCAAATACCTGCGCTACTGAATCTAAAAGGTTGAGTCTTTCAAGTGCAGCATAAGCAGCCACGATGGCTCCATATTCTTTGGCCATAGAAATCCTTTTAGCCATGTTTCCTCTGAGTGGAACATATGATAAATCGTGCCGCATTGCCGCTAGCTGCAGCTGTCGACGCCTTGACCCGGTGGCAATCAGCGACCCGGAAGGCAACTTATCCAGAGGCAGTCCGACCAGAACATCCCTTACATCCCCACGCTTGGGAAATGCTCCGATTACGAGACCATCCAAAGACGCGGTGGGTAGATCCTTGGCTGAATGAACAGCAAAATCGGCCCTACCCTCAAGCACCGCTACTTGAACCTCTTTTACGAACACTCCCTGCCCGCCAATAGTCGATAGGGCCGAAGATTTATCTTTATCACCCTGGGTCGAAACTATCTCTAAATGACAGGGAACATCAAGCAGGCTGGCGACAAAGTTTGCCTGCCATAGTGCCAGATCTGAACCTCTGGTTGCGATTCGTAGACGTTTCACAAGTCAAATAAAAAGGATAGATCCTCCACCAAACGCTCTCCCCGTTTGGATCCGGAGTGCTCCCTTACTTTGGCCACAGGTCTATGCAGCATCTTCTGCACTATTCCGTAAGTTAGGGACTCAACAGCTTTTTTCTGAGCTTCGGTCAACCCGTCCAGTCTTCCAGAGAAACGAGACAATTCAAGTAGCCGTATCTCTTCAGCAAATGCATAAAGAGAAGCCAGTGTTGGCGCCACCGAACCTGAATTCTTTTCATCGACAAATCTGTTGGTCTCGACCTCTATAATCGCCTCGACCAACTCAGCTTCCTTTTGCCTCGAGGCTATCGCTGTGCTGACAAAATGATTCACTGCATCGAGATCATACAACATCACTCCGGCCAGCTCCTTGAGCTGTGGATCAACATTGCGCGGTACTCCCATATCTGCAACAAATAAAGGATTATCTGCGCTTCGGAGAAGAAGACCCACGTCGTCCATACCCAACAAATATTTCTTGGTCGATGTGGCATAAAATACCGCATCTAAATCTTTTAGATGCGACTTGTATTCAGCCAAGAGCACCGCTATGGCACCTAATCGTTCAGCTAAGAGATCAGCTTTAGAGTGGGTGCGGGAAGTGATGAAAACTTGATATCCACCCTGGGTCAAAGCTTCAGCCAGTTTGGCCCCAATTTCCCCTACTCCAACCACCATTACTGAGCCGCTACCCTCCAGGCCGCAAACTGTAGAAAAAAGCTCTACTGCAGCATGAGCTGAAGACGTCACTCCACGTGCGATGCCAGTTTCACTTCGAGCACGCTTTCCTACTTCTAGCGCCTTACGAAACAATCCATAAAGGCCAGGCCCACAAAATCCGGATTCATGAGAGCGTACGAATGCCCGGCGCACCTGGCCAAGTATTTCTGTCTCACCAATAAGCTCTGACTCAAGCCCGGAAGTTACTCTAAGCAAATGAGCCACTGCACCCCGCTCGTAGTACACCTTGGCAATAGCTGCCAGTTCTTCCCTGTCAACGCTCAGGGCATCGGCCAGTTTGTCCCAGATTGCCTCAATCCCACCGTGGAACTTGGTAACTTCCGCAAATAGTTCAGTTCGGGCACAGGTGGAAATTAGTACTGCCTCCTCAACCCCGTCTGCAGCTGAAAATATTTTCAGCTTCTCAAGTTGCTGCTCTTCGGAGACCGAATAGCGGTCAAAATCATCCTTGAGCGAGTCCGTTTTGTCTATTCCAATTGCTACAAGAGGCATTTTGCCAAACTTTCTTCGGCTTTAGATATTTCTCCCATTCGAATCAACTCAAATATCCTGGGGTCAAAAACCTTCATCCAATCTACACCATCTAAAGACCATCCATCAGAGTGCGCCCTGGCTCTTATCCTTGCCGCCAGTTCTAACAGTTGCGCTAACTCATCCGGTAAAGCATTGTCTATAAGTCTACATATCGCGACCGACAATCCCGGAACAGGAGGCGAAGAAGTTACCCCGATCGTAATACCTCCACGCTTTACCGAAGCGACGTTTGTAAATGTCCCGTTCTGCGATCCAGATACATCGTTGGCTAAAATGCCTCTGAGCCGGGCCTCTTCACAGATTCGCCTATTTAGATCCCGGTCTGAAGTTGCTGCAAAAAGTAGTGTACAAATGTCAAGGTCATCGACACGATATTCCCTTGAACGCAACTCGTAATTCCAGCCGGTACGTTTCAAAAATTTGATCATGGAGGCAGAAATATCGGGTGCAACTATAACAATTTCCCCAATACGATCAGGAAGACGCATAAGTTTGCTAGTTGCAACTTCGCCACCGCCGATGAAGAATATACGGGCTTTGGAAAGATCCAGCGAAACAAGGTAACCATCATTCCCCATATTCACCATCTTTTCTTTAGCGCTAAGAATCTCTCCAGTCTACATTTGGTCAGCCATGCCCGGGATTCACAATCTACCCAATCTGCCTCTTCATTTCTAAACAAATTGTTTCACCTGAAGTGAAAATAATCCCTGAAGCCTCTGGATCGTATCGACAAACACTCACCTAGTGTTTGAAAAGTTCAGCAGCGATTTCCTTCGATCTCTTGCTGGCTGCGGAAATGGCCTGAACAAAAGCAGCTCGAAATGCCTGCTCTTCAAGAGCACTAATCCCCTTAGCGGTTGTGCCACCGGGTGAGGTGACGTCATGACGAAGCTCCGTCGGCGATTCATTTCCGATCAACATCGAAGCAGAGCCATAAATCGTCTGTGTCACCAGCTGACTAGCAAGATCCAAAGATAACCCTTCACTGATCGCCGCATCAATCATGGCTTCAGCCACTAGGAATACATAGGCTGGACCAGAGCCAGATACGGCGGTAACAGCGTCAAACAGAGCCTCTTTGACTACGACCACCTTACCGACACCACTCATTAGTCTTTCGGCCCACTCAAGATCGGAGTCCGCACAAAATCTTCCCGAACACAGTGCAGTCATCCCCACCCCCAACATGGCAGGAGTGTTTGGCATAGCCCGGATGACCGGAACTTTACCGCCCAACCATACTTCTAGAGCTGCAGTCGACACCCCGGCAGCTATGGATAGTACTCGCTGCTTGGATTCGTCCGGCAGTTGAGATATGGAAGCCTCTACGTCCCCAGGCTTTACCGCCAAAATTGTTGAACTTGCAGGTTCCGGAGCAGACAGAATGCGACTTTGCGGAAAAAGTCTGGATAACTCATCCTTGGCAGATTCTGACACCTCAACTATTGCCATTGAGCCAGGTTCGACTGCACCAGAGGACAAAAAGCCACGGGCCAAGGCCTGGCCCATCTTCCCCCCACCGATAATCATTAGTTCAAGCACAACAATAATAGTACTAGCAGGGACTGAATTGTCGCAGCCAACTTTGAGGGAATGGTTTTGGATTTGATGAGATTGGCTCTGGGACTCTAGATGTTCTGCTTCCCCGACCCGAATTTTCTAGACGTAACCCAGAACCAACCAAGATAAAAATTAGGCGCTCGGTAGTTGTCACGTCAAGAGAAATTTAAATTTTTCTTTATCCTGGAATTTAATAAGTCAGATTATTGCTCCGCGTAACCGACTGGCATAAAGACCACAATCAGTGTCAAAACTCACTGGTTTCAAATGCACTCGACTAACTCACGCGCAGTAAGGTCCAGTAATACCACACGTAGTCTGATCGCCGCATCTCTCCAGGTGTAACGCGATGATAAAGACTGCGCCTCCTTCTGAAGCGACTTCGCCAGTGCCGCATTCTCGAGAACCCGAATGGTGAACTTACCGAATTCTAAATAAGTTCTATTACTAACCAAATAACCGCTTGATCCATGTTGAACGAGGGTCTTCAGACCTCCTACAGCAGAAGCCACCACCGGGACTCCACAAGCTGCAGCCTCAAGTGCCACCAGCCCAAACGACTCGGTCCTGGAGGGGACAATGCTAACATCCGCCGCCCGGTAGTAGCTGGATAGAATCTCGTGTCGTTGAGGGGCCACGAAATAAACCCGGTCCGAAAGTCCGGCACTGTTTACTTTTCGCCAAATCTGATCCATAACCTCTTGACCTTTTGGCCCCGACGGGCCGCCAACCATCACCAGGAAAAGATCGGGAAACCGTTCTGCTATGGAAATAAAAGCCTCTGTTGCTATATCCGCACCTTTAAGAGGCTGGATCCTTCCAACAAAAAGCATCATCCGACCACTAATTGGCAAACCCGTAGCCCTTCTTGCCATATCTCGATTTCCTGGACTAAAAAAAGCATGGTCAACTCCAAGTGGAATCACGGAAATTCTGGAACGGTCCACTTGATATAAGCTGGAAATCTCGTCAGCTTCAACATCACACGAAGCAAGAACAACATCTGAACAATTCATGATTTTAATCTCTTCAGAGATGCGGAGATCTTCAGATATGTCATCGTCCGGTACTGCGCGATCCTTGGCCTTAATCATTTCTAGAGTATGAAATGTCGTGATCAAAGGTATCTCAAGCTGGTGTTTCAGGGTATGTCCAACAACTCCAGATAACCAATAATTGGCGTGAATGGCATCAGGTAAAAGATCTTGATCGACACGGAGACGCGTTAGCAGATTAGAAGTGAACTCATCGAGATATTTGAGTAGTTCTGATTTTGGGATGTCATCAAGTGGTCCGGCCGGGATATGATGCACCGAACAACCCGGTTCAATTTCGAATGATGCCGGCAAGTCGGTGGAATATGCCCTGGTATAGACGTCGCATTTAATCCCAAGCCTAGCCAGCGCACTCGAAAGCTGCCGGACGTAAACATTCATCCCTCCACCGTCGCCAACGCCAGGTTGAACCAGTGGCGAAGTGTGATAAGAAATTATTGCTAATCGCTGCATCTATATCGCTTTCAGGTCCTTATTGCCATTAGGGCTAACAAACGGCTTGGTGTTAAAATTTCATAAAACTTTTCAAAAGTTGAATTGTTATACAAACTTAGACATTACTGCATACCGACACTAAACCCGGATCGCGATGAACAGTTGCAAAAGCCTTTCATCCAATCATACTTCTCAAATGCCAATTGGCCTTTTAAAATACTTGCGACATAACCAATATTGCCAGCTAAAGATCTTCCGTTTGTCCCTATCCCTCTTCCGTCGAGGAGAGTATCGAATCCACATTAATTTCGCCACTTTGATAGCGCAGGACTAACTGGGTTCTAAGTTCGTCAATGACACGGTGCAGCTGGCGTCGATAGTTTGACAACATTTTTTCAACCCTTATATATTCAGGCAGTAAAAGCTTCAAATCGGATACTTCTACCGGAATCTTTTCCAGGTCGATCCCCGTAAATTTGGAAATATCAGAGGGAGCGGGCAAAAGATAGTCAGCAGAAATATCGTTATGCATGATCCTTGAATTCGACGCAATCACGTGATCCGCAATCGCCTCCGAAGCAACAGAAAGTGTCTCCGGTGTCTGCAACCCAAGCTCACCGTTCAAATACTTTTCGAAGATGTCAATTCGACCCTGAATGATACGCCGAGCATAGGAAATGGCAGCTTCAACCTGCTCTGCCTCTTTCCTTTTGATTCTGAGTTCATCAAGCGACCAACTCTGGTAATCGGACATGAACTCAGGATCGATAACTTCAGCAAGTCTCGTGAGATCCATACTGCCAGCGTAGATCATTTGCCATAGAGTTGCACCACAACCTTATGCTAACTTTAATTCAATCTTCCAGACCGGCTTAGAGGAAAATACCTGTAAATTGCAACACCGAGCATTAAATGAGCAGGGAACCTGCCTAGCGTCCGTGAATCAGTGGATTCGGAAGGATTGTCTCCCATCACAGCGAAGGAATCCTGGTCTAGCTCAATAACCCGCTTTATCATAACTATCCCATTGTCCCGGGGATCTTTAACCACCACTACTTTGTTCAGTAGCCGCTCAGAGAGCTTCCTCGCCCGCAACACCAGAAGTTTGTCTCCATCACTCAGCGTTGGCTCCATGGATGATCCGTTGACTACAGCAAGAAAAAACAATGGGCTATAATTCCTAGATTGAAAGCATGACGTGAATTAAATATTGCTTTGGCTTTAACCGGATTACAGACTAGTGTCTGTTATTGCCGTCTATAGGGCATTTATCGTCATTGGTAATACAAAAGGAGAGCCACAATGAAGCTACTTGCGAAGGTTATCGATGCCTTAGAAGTTATCTCACAACCGATAGAAGTTTCTGCACACTGTGATTTACCTTGTGGAGTTTATGATCCTGCTCAGGCTCGAATTGAAGCTGAGTCGGTGAAAGCATGCATGGAGAAGTTCAACTCCTCCGACGATGACGTGTTTAAGACAAGGACAGTAACCATAAAAGAAGAGCGGGCAGATCTGGTAAAACATCACCTCTGGGTTCTTTGGACAGACTACTTTAAGCCGGCACATCTGGAGAAGTACCCACAGCTGCACACACTTTTTTGGAATGCAACCAAAGCAGCTGGAGAATCAAAGAAGACAAACGATGTGACAGTAGCCCAGGACATGCTCAATCAAATCGCAGAGATTGACAAAATCTTCTGGGAGACTAAGAAGTAAATCAGATCCCGAGAATAATTAGCTAATAAGAGAGGGGCAAATAATCCCCTCTCTTATTAGCCTCCAGAAATTGGCGGCAATATTGCAACTTCGTCGCTATCTTTGAGTGCCTGACTGGGATCAGTTTGTTCGCCATTGAGCCAAATACGGGAAATACCAATCATCTTTTCGAGATCTTTTCCATAGATTTTCACTGCAGCATCCAGTAACTCTCCTACCGTTTCTGCCGCTATAACTATGCTTGACTCTCCCGCGGCTTCTCTTGCGCCAGCAAATAACTTTAGTACTGCCATCTTTAGACTCCCAACTATGGGCTCAAAACTGCCACAATCCAACCCTTCAATCTGTAAGGGTCAAATTAGTTCACTTGTCAGCCCAACCTACAACCTTTGACCTAAACTTCGTTGTCAATTGGAAGACTATCCTGCGAAGCAACGCTATCTAGTGAACTCTTCGGCCACTGAGCAAGCAGGCAGTACCTATCGCCTCGTATTCGACTCTTGCGCCATTCAATCGGATCCGATCCTGACATTGCTAATCTATTTATGTCGAAGATGCCGACTTGCTTAGTAATCTTGAGGTTCTTCTGGTCGGTCAAAGTGGGTATTACCGGCTGTATTCGTTCCCAACCCCCGGTGATCCTGATCCCACAGTGGCGGTCCAGAGCTTCATAAATACCACCCAGGGTTAAATCAGCATCCAAAAGCTGAGAGGCCCGCCCCCACGGCAACCAGGAACGGTCCCACCCTATAGTGTCATCCCCTGCAAATCGAATTCTCTCAATATAAATGGAGTCGGCAGCCTCTGGCCCCAGAAGGCGGACTACTTCTGCGGGGGATTTTACCCTTTTCAGTCTCAGCACCGTACTACGCTCTTTCAGCCCCACGGCCCTGACAGTGGAGGCCAAACTGTAAATTGCATTCAGAGGTTGCTCTAGGACTGCCTGCCTTACTGACGTTCCACGTCCGCGCTGCCGTTCCACTAAACCATCTGATTCGAGCCGTCTGATAGCCTCACGCACCGTCTGGCGACTAACTCCATAACTTTGGGCAAGTTCTTCTTCTGTGGGAAAGTGAACATCGAATTCACCCCGGCCTGTTCTCTTTCGTAAATCATCTGTAATCTGAGCCCAAAGGGGTAGAGGACTGCTTCGATCAATCACGGCTTCACCCTATGCACCAGACAATATAAAGGACAGTATCAACACCAACAATACAAAGATCGTAACTAGTGTCATAGCCGGATCTTTCTCGAGTGAGAACGACACCACGGCAACCGCCACCCGAAGAATCGGAGTCAGAATTAATAGCATGGTTCCGAGTACTATTATTCCGCTCCCGCGGCCCGCAGCAACCGACGACTCTAATGCTGAGAATGAGTGAGGAAATGAAGAGTTGACAGAGGTTAGGGAGTGAAATGAAACCGAACCTGAAAACGAGGCAAATGAAGGATGGTGTATAAACGTTATTACGAGACCCAATATAAAGATCAGCGCACTTAGGGTAACACCTATTCGAAGCACCAAGCTTATAGTTACCTCAGTCATACGGATTTTCTCGTCAAGCAGGGCAGCTTCCTCAGCGGTAGCTGGACGTTGTCTGGTAAGACGCACTAGAACAGCCCCCTTTGTAACATTTCGAATGATATAGCTACTAAAACCACCACAAATACTAATCTCACTGTTTTGCTGGTAATTTTGCCAAGCACCTTGGACCCCAAAGTGGCTCCTACAAGAATTCCAATTGCCACTGGAGCGGCAATTATGGGATCAATCTGTCCCCTGGCAAAGTAAACTCCCGCGCTTGCGGCTGCGGTGACACCGATCATGAAATTGCTGGTTGCCGTCGATACCTTCATTGGAAGGTGCATCGCCAAATCCATTGCCGGAACCTTTAACGCTCCAGAGCCAATTCCCAGAAGCGCACTCACCAGACCAGCTATATACATCATGAAAAGACCAAGTTTTGTACCGGTCACTTTGTAAACGATGGTCTCCTTCTCGGCCTCGTCATAATACTCGCCGTGAAGCTCCAAGACATTGGCAATTCTGTCGTTCGACACCAGCAAAGGTTGTGCGGCCTTACGCCGCTGGAATGTGGCCAGTGCCGAATAGGCCAGCACCACTCCAAACAATATGAAAAGAAATCGTGCTGGCAATATTGTAGTTAGATATGCACCCGTCACAGCTCCGGTTGTGGTAGCCACCTCAAGGAACATTCCAGCCCGAAGATTGGTCATCTTGTCTCTGACATAAGCCGCAGCAGCTCCGCTGGAAGTGGCAATAACTGAGATGATGCTTGCTCCAATAGCAAGGCGGATGTCTACGTGGAACAGGAGTGTGAGTACGGGAACAATAATAATTCCTCCACCCAATCCAACAAGTGAACCCAATATGCCAGCCACTACCGATATAAGTCCCATAGCGATAACAAAATCAAGCGGCGTCATAAGTACAATTGTACAGACAATTGTACTTATTCGAGCATTCTCTTCAAATTTTTACCAAATTGAATTTTGCTAGGCAAAATTCGTACGCCTGCTGAGGCGATAAACTTTCAAAATTGTCGACGGTTGGCCACACAACAAATCTAATTCAAATACATGACAACTATCAAAGCCATGAGGCAAACTGGTTTAGTCGGACAAACATGTTTTGAGTCGTCTAACCGGCCGGCCAGAACACGATCAGTTGACAATCTCAGAGCCTGGATTCGAAATCCCTTTGAAAAACCAGGCAGACCCGATCAGGCTCACAACACATAGAACTCCCAGAGAAAATAGCAGCGTCGGTAAAACGACAAAGGTAACCAGACTTCCGACTATCAACGGTGTTGACACCTGGACTGCCCGGTTGACCGAGGTGCGCAATCCGACTGCCAAACCCTGATCTTGCCTCGGAGTTGCCTTAGCCAAAAGGCTTATTAGAGATGTCTGAGCAAGTCCATTTCCGATTCCAAATACAACCATGGAGACTGTTTGAAGCAAAAACGACGAAAATAACGGTACGAACGAAAATGAAATCGCCATTGCAAACATGCTTATATAAAATAATTTTGGAGTATCAAAGCGACTGTGCAAAGCACCAGTCATTGCAGCCGCACCTGCGCTTGCCGCTGATCCCAAAGATAGCACCGTGCCTATCTCAAGAGGATTCCATCCCAGATTATGGAGAAAAACAACATAAAAAGAGTTTCTCACCGCAATTAGTACTAATCGCACCATGGAGCCGAGTATCACTAGCCGAAAAGCGGGAACTTTCAAAAGACCAAATGCGCGTCCGAAATGCTTGGTTACTGAAGCTGATCCGCCTGAATTTTCTGTAGACAGGTCCCTCTTTAGCTGAGGCTCTGACTCCTCAGCCAGTGCGTAAACAGATATTGCCCCAATCGCCGCTGCAGCTACTACAAATGCTGCCACAATACTGATCCGGGCTATCAAAAGCCCAGCTAGGAAGGGCCCGGCAAAATTTCCAAGTTGTGCAGACAGGCTTAGCCAACCTATTCTCCTAGCTTTACTATTCCCCTCATCCTTTTCTTTTGTAACCGACGCTTGAGCGCCAATCCAAGTTGCAGACCGGCCCAGTCCAGCTATCATTTGCCAAAAACCAAACAGCCAGACATTCCCAACCGAAATACTGAGAACCGTAGCCAACCCAGCTGCAAGTGCTCCTACTAATACAATTCGTCTGCTGCCCAGCCTGTCAGCGGCTGCACCAATGGGTATCGCAAGTATCATTGGGGCGACTGAGACAGCCGCCACATCCACTCCGAGAGCAAATGGAGAGCCGTGCTTGCTTAGAACCCATAGAGGAATCAGAAGCATTACCATCGACTGTGACACTCGCTGTCCAATACCAATTAGGAATACGAGATTCGCAGAACGACGAACGATCACTGACCCCCTTGGTAAGCTCCATCACCACGACAGATAGAAAATGCTCCATTTTGCTTGCAAAAGGTGGCAGATCACTGAATATCGAAAGTCTTCTTGCCTGCGCTTAAGAACCTAGGCAAATCACCAACATCGAAATCTCATTCCATCCTTTGCGTCATTGATATTACCATTTGCACGCGTTCTTTTATCCTTACAGCTGGAGATGAATGGCTACACGGAGTTTTAGAATTCAACCGCGCCCCAGTTAATCACACGAAAGGAGCGACTTGGGTGCAAAAACTGGAACGCAAAGTACACAGCTCTGGCGCTCGAACCTCACTTCTTTTGACAATTAAAATGCACTTCTTCTGCTATTTAGCACAACTGGGACCAGAAACGCGAACCCGTCCCAGTAAAGAGCAGTCGCGGGAATTTCTGGCTTTTCCAGCCACCAGCTGCACTGGCTAGTCTTAGTGGACGGCTCAACGACTACCCGCCTAAAGCCTCAAGCTATTTCCCAGGGCCAGTAACCACCGGCCACCTTCAATAAAGTTCTAAAATAGTATGACCAGAAATATTTTGTAGCTGCTTTGCACTAGATTAGACCACTACCGCATGGGGGTTTTCTGTGAGTACACCCAAAGTAATAGTTTTCGATGTCAACGAAACGCTTTCAGACATGACACCGATGCAAAAGCGGTTTACCGAGATAGGTGTACCTGGATGGACCGCAAAGGTTTGGTTCGCATCACTGCTGCGGGACGGATTCGCGCTGGCAGCAACTGGCAATAGCGGGAGGTTCGCTGAAATTGGGGAGTCAATACTTCGCTCGATGCTGGCCGGAGAACCACTAAAGCTCGATATTGATAGTGCGGTCAACCACATTATGCATGGTTTTCTTGAGCTCCAAACCCATTCTGACGTACCCGAGGGGATTCGCTTACTTGCGTCAGCTGACATACGTTTAATCACTCTCTCAAACGGATCAACCCAGGTTGCTGAGCGACTTTTTGCCACTGCCGGTATTCGGGAGTACTTTGAACAAGTTCTATCAGTCGAAGATGCTGGCGCATGGAAGCCTGCCGCTGCAGCATATAAGTATGCCGCCGGCACCTGTTCAGTTGATCTAGGTGATATGATGCTTGTCGCAGTTCATCCATGGGATATTGATGGTGCCAAGCGAGCTGGATTGCACGCTGCCTGGGTAAATCGTCATAATCAGTCTTATCCAGCTCATTTTCTAGCCCCGGATCATACCGTGACCACACTGCCTGGGCTGGCAGAAATGGTTCTGGATAGCTAAGTTTCTATAAATTTTTATCTTCGAATTCTGAAAGTAGCGGCAACAAACCAACCATACCTAAACCCGCATTAACAAAGAACTCCAGGGATGCTGTTAACTCAGTCCGCTTCTTTGGAAAATGAAAGGTGAGATAACTCTGGCCTAACTAGAGGAGGTAGTAGGCATTAATGTAATGCACTTTATCCAGAGCAACTTGTGAACCTTTTCAAACATAGCTTCTTGGATTTTCCCTGAACCTGCTTGAGCAACCGGTACTGCAAAAGTAAAATTCCCGACCCTCATAGCTCTGGCTAGCAGCCGCGTTTTCTGGATCTACCGTCATGCCGCATACTGGATCGATATGGCCAATTACGCCTTGCTGGTCTTCAGGATCATCTTCCATCGATAATTGCTCTTTATTTTCTAACTGGCTAACAGTGGTAAACCGTTTTGGATTAGCGCTAAAGCGTTCGCTACAACGATTGGAACAAAAATAGTAAGGGGTGTTTTCGAAATTGACCGTGGCCGGAGCATTTGCCACTTCCACCTGCATTCCACATACCAGATCCTTGGCATAGCCACTTCCGCCTCCGAATCTTTCTTTATTCCGGTACAGCCAATACATTCCGGCGAAAAGGATAAGGAAAATTACATCCAGAACCGTGGTGTAGTTAAAACCAAACGAATTGGATGCGACTACTTTTGGCCGAATTGTCGGCACTGCTCCAAATAAATGGAAAATCCCCTCGGTAATAAGTCCAGCTAGGGAAATGACAAACCAAAAAACACCCATCATCCGCAATGCCATTCGAGTTCCATAAAACTTGCGGTAGGTAAGCAGCAATGGCAGACTTAGCAAATCAGCAAAAATAAAACTCACAACACCGCTGAAGCTTATTCCCCCTTTCCATAATGCCGCCGCCAGCGGAACATTACCAATGGAACAAACAAAACTTAATAAGGCAATCAGAGGCCCTACAATTGCATTTTCGATATTTGTTGCTAGTCCATGGCCACTGAAGAAAACTATCTTCCAAACCTGAACATTGACTAGAGCGGCAAGGAAACCAGCAATAAGGAAACCAACCACTATCTCCTTACGCAGCATCGTAAGATCTGACATGGTGTAGCTAGCCGCATCGGACCATGCAGCGAGCGACCTCATCCGCACCCGCAGCGGTTTCTCGCCCATTTCGTCAACGGAGGAAATGGGCGAATGCTCGCTTACTCCGTTCTCCACATTGCGCCTGGCTTCAGCCACGGCGCGACCACGGAACCAGATGGCGCCAAAGATAACTAACAGAACTATCATGATTGCGCCACCAACGAATTCTGCAACCGCAAACTGCCATCCGATCAGGACAATAAGCACTATCCCGAGTTCAATTACAAGATTCGTCGATGCGAACATAAATACCATCGAAGCCACAAAGTCAGCTCCGCGTAGAAACAGAGACTTGGCCATTGCCGAAGCTGCATATGAACACGACGAAGAGATCATCCCGTAGAACGAGGCACGACCAACTGAATTTGGTTCATGATTACCAAGTCGAGCTTGCATCTGCCGTCTTGAGACAAAAGCCTGAATGATCCCCGATAGACCAAATCCCAGGATCATGGCCCACAGAGTGTCCCACAACATATTGAATGATTCATTTAAACCGCGGCCAATGTCGATAAATAGATGGCCAACTGATACAGCTAAGATAACTTCTCGCATTAACTAATCTTCTTTTTTTGTGTGATGATGCTGAATAGCTCTCTTAGGCTCCAGAAAAGACGACCCGCAGGACCGGCATCGCAGCTGGGTACTCCACTGGTTTTGCGACAAACATCCGGGTCTTGAATCTGCCTATTTTCCAGCTTCATGATCGTACAAGTCTCTCGATAGCTAGCCTTGCCTCACGGATCTTCGCATCAGCATTAGGCCCACCGGTGAGTATTGCGTCTTGCACGCAATGCGAAAGGTGGTCGCCCATCAACTCTAAAGCAACTGCCTGCAGAGCCTTTGTTGCTGCTGAAATCTGAGTGATAACGTCAATGCAGTAAGTATCATTGTCGACCATTTTCTCAAGGCCCCTTACCTGACCCTCTATCCGCTTCAGCCGTCTCAGCACTTGGGTCTTATTATCTAGATATCCAGGGCTAGCCATATCGGACCTCCTTGCAATACAGTATACCCCTATATGGTATAGTGAACTAACGGCTACTTTCCCAACAGAGCGATTTGCGAAGATAAAATCCATCCGAATTAGGGATCCTCAGTACCCATCCGATACCAAGGGGTCGTGCAACAAGTTTTAGCATCAAAGATATGAAACCGTGATAATCGGCTGGTTTTCATATAGAGATTCCAATCCATTTCACGCACTGATTCCGTGGTTTTAGTACAGTTGAAGCTTGAATCCCTGTCCTGCTAACCAAGGCCTGGCGAATAGGGAAATCTTTCATAAACGGTAATCGTTCGTCCAAGAAGGAACAGATGTTCCGTTCCCATATAGGTACGCGGGCTGACACTCCTGCGGCTGGGGCTCCGGCACTTTGACGCCTGCAAGACTTTCCCCCGCAAGCTGTCTGACCGTGAAGCTGATACGGATTTCACCAGCTTGAGGGCCATTTATGGATCCATGGAAAAGGAGCGTTACGACATGACAAAGCACACGAGTCGGGTTACGATAAAGGGCCGCAGCAGCCAATGTGTGGGCGAGCCTCACGGAGTCCGAGCTCGTTAAGCAATGGCAACACGGCAGCGAGCTCGTTACTGATCGGCGCGTCGGTGATGAAATCCGGCTCCGCAACGAATGGAAGGGACAGGTGTAGGAACAATAGGGCAAATTCAAAGAGTTGATCCGCAATCCAACCATTCGGTACTTTCTATTTGCGCCACAGCCGGGCTTGGAAAACCGAACGGAACACCACTTTGTCATTTCCTATACGCCTGATGAACATGAGGACGCAACCACCGTCACGATAGACATCGACGGCAACCGTCTCCCGGAGCAAGTGGCACTGACTCGGTGGACGCAGACCGGGCAGGCACGGTTTTAGCGGCACTAAAAGCCACCGTAGAATCCCTGTAGATCTCTCCATAGCTTATCGGAGGCAAGTCCACCCGCACGAAATCCCTAGACCGGGAGCGCAGGCGCGATAAAACACTTCCAGACCATTCAAACATAAGACTGGCCCCGAACTGCTCGGCAGCTTGCCGAAATCATCCCAAAGACTAGGAGAAGAGAGGCTCGATAAGCGCTGAAAACAGATCATGAACTGAAAAAACATCTAAAGCTGGCAGCTTTCAATAAGCTAGCCCGCGAGCAATCAGGTTTCCGGAGAACCCAATTCTGGCAATAAAGAAACCTGAAATCTATAACCCATACCTGGCTCGGTGAGGAAATAACGCGGCCGAGATGGATTAGGTTCGAGTTTGCGGCGAATCCGAGCCATGTAAACCCTTAGGTAGTCTATCTCGTCTTCGAATTCCGGTCCCCATACTTCTCGAAGCAGTTGCCTTTGAGACACTAATTTGCCGGCATGTCTGGCCAACAACTCGATCATCTGCCATTCGGTCGAGGTGAGCCGAACCTGGCCCCGACTATCCATTACCTTCTTTGCCACTAGGTCAATTGTGAAATGCTCTGTTTGAACTGTAGCCTCATCCATGCCAGGAGTACTATGACGAAGAGCAGCTCTTACCCGGGCCAGCAGCTCGCCCATTGCGAAAGGCTTGGTTACATAGTCATCTGCTCCCCTGTCTAGAGCCTCAATCTTGGATTCTTCCTGGTTGCGAGCTGAAAGAACTATTACAGGTATGCTTGTCCAGGCCCGCAGCGCCTCAAGAACTTCAATTCCATCAAGGTCCGGAAGTCCAAGGTCGAGCAAGGTCAGATCTGGGTGCTCCTGGGCAGCCACATCAAGTCCTGCTCGACCGGTGACCGCCCAGACAACTTCGTAACCACGAGCGCGGAGACCAATACTCAGTGCCCGGGCGAATGGCGCTTCATCGTCAATAACCAAAATCCGACTCATTTGAGACCGCACCCTCGATTTCCCTCAACGTTATTAAAACGATTACCAGAAATGGCCTTCCGGGTTCCCTCCTGATAGTCATTTCCGCAATCGCCATTAGGTAATTTTGATCGAAGGTGGATTAAGGCACGTTCCATCGTCCAACCTCTCCTGGCCTTAAAGTTCCATCAGCAAGGTCAATAATCAAAGCTTCTCTGGATATAACATGGCGTAGAATAAGTACACCAGTAGGGGAATACTTACTACAAAGGCTGCTATTTCAATAGGACTCATAATTGGATCTCCGGGTTATATTTTGTAGGACATTGATTTATAGTCTGTCGCAAGCTCGGGTATAGTATCCGAACAAGACGAACATCAAGATTACGGCTACTATTCCTGCAATAGTTTGCAATGCGTAAACCACTTGGCCTCCTTGTATTTATACTCATAAGTATTGTTGAACTAGATCGGAATTAGCCATCATTTAGCCAGCTTTAGAAGTGCTAGATTTAACTCCAGAACGTTGACATGTGGAGCTCCATAGATTCCAATAAAGCGCCCTGTTATATGACTTGCGACCAACTTCTGTACCGTGCTCACAGGTAAATGGTTAGCCTTGGCAACTCTAGGCACCTGAAGATAAGCCGCTGCGGGAGAGATATCTGGATCCAAACCACTGGCAGAACTTTCTACAAGACTCGGTGGAACCTGGCTGGGCTTAACTCCCGGATTCGCCTTTAATACAGCAGCCAGATTGGTCCGAATCTCTTTAAGCAAAGCCGGGTTGGTTGGTCCATAGTTACTTGCCGACGATGATGCCGCATTATAGGCAGGGGAAGTTGCGCTCGGCCTACCTATGAAAAAGCGTGCGGAACTGAACTGCTGACCGATCAATCTAGATCCAATGATCTGCCCATTATGTTTTATCAGGCTCCCGTTTGCCTGATTTGGAAAGACCACCTGGCCAATACCGACAACAACCAGGTTGTAACCAAGACCAAGAACTATCAACGATAGCAATACGAGTCGAAAAGAACTCCAGATCACCTTAACGCTCATACCTCACTCCTCTCCCATTCGTGTTCTGTGAAGTTTGCATAAATACATTTCTCCTGATCTTTTTGCAAATATGCTCATCGTGCCGTCGATACAAGATGCAGAGCTGTCACGATCATGTCAATTGCCTTAATCCCAGCAAATGGAACGATGAGCCCACCAAGTCCATAGATCAGCAAGTTCTTGCGCAAAATACTTGCGGCACTGGTTGCGGTATATCTCACACCTCTAAGAGCCAGGGGAATCAGAGCGGGAATAATTAAGGCATTGAAGATAATGGCAGATAAGATGGCAGTCTCTGGCGAGGTCAGATGCATAATATTTAGCGCATTCAGACCAGGGAAAGCTACGACGAACATTGCCGGGATAATTGCAAAATACTTCGCAACGTCATTTACCACTGAAAAGGTTGTAAGAGCACCACGAGTGATAAGTATCTGCTTACCTACCTCGACGATGTCGATTAGCTTGGTGGGATTAGAATCCAAATCGATCATATTGCCAGCTTCACGGGCGGCCATTGTCCCGGTATTCATTGCAACAGCTACGTCGGCCACCGCTAGCGCTGGCGCATCATTTGTGCCGTCACCAACCATCCCAACCATATACCCTTCAGCTCGAACAGACTTGACATAGTCCATTTTGCGCTCTGGGGTCGCCTCGGCCAGGAAGTCATCTACTCCAACCTCATGCGCTATTGCCTCGGCAGTTATGGGGTTGTCACCGGTGATCATTACGGTTTTGATCCCAGCCGCACGAAGCGAAGCCAAGCGCTCCTTAATGCCCTCTTTCACTACGTCCTTTAATTCCACAGCTCCCAAAATCTGATTATCCTCGGCTACCAGAAGAGGGGTGCTGCCCGCCCTGGCAATGCGTTCGATCGCTGCCGTGGTCTCGGGATTAAGCTCCGCCTCGGCCCAGCTCGCCACCGAGTCGGTTGCCCCTTTACGGATCCTACGACCATCGAGGTCAACGCCACTCATACGGGTCTGAGCGCTGAACGGCACGAACTCGACGTCGCTGCCGTCAAGGTTTGGGCTTTGGATATTGAACTTCTCCCTCGCCAGCGCGACTATTGAACGCCCTTCGGGAGTTTCATCTGAAAGTGAAGAAAGTTGAGCTGCTTCGGCCAATCTATTCTCATCGATACCTGGAGCTGGAACAAACGAACTCGCCTGGCGGCTTCCCATGGTAAGAGTCCCTGTCTTATCGAGCATTATCACATTGACGTCACCAGCAGCCTCAACTGCCCGTCCCGAAAGTGCTAAAACATTGTGCTCAAGAAGGCGGTTCATTCCCGAAATTCCAATAGCTGACAGCAGCCCGCCAATAGTGGTTGGTATCAACGCCACCAATAACGCAATGAGCACCGTCACTGATACAACAGCCTTTGAGTACACCGAGAAAGGCGCCAGGGTGATAACCACAACTAAAAAGATCAGTGTAAGACCGGCTAAAAGCAGTGCCAAAGCGATCTCATTTGGAGTTTTCTGACGGACACCCGCTTCAATTAGAGCGATCATCCGGTCAAGAAACGACTCACCCCGGCCAGCGGTTATCTGCACCCGAATCTCATCAGAAAGGACTGTGGTGCCGCCAGTAACGGCGCTCCTGTCACCACCGGCTTCCCTGATGACAGGAGCTGACTCACCGGTTATTGCCGACTCATCGACTGAAGCCACACCTTCTATGATCTCTCCGTCACCTGGGATAACCTCGCCAGCAGAAACCACAACTATGTCGCCTGGAACCAGAGAGGTGGCAGGCACGATCTCGATCCCGGAAGGAGTCACCTTTCTCGCCTCCGTCTCCTGGCGGGTTCGGCGCAACTCATCAGCATGAGCCTGCCCCCGACCTTCGGCCATTGCCTCAGCAAAGTTGGCAAAAAGCACCGTCAGCCAAAGCCATATTGTGATTTGACCGACAAATGAAAATCTGCTCAGATCCCCCAATATCAAATAGCGGATGGTATCAATGGTGGTAAAAACTGAGCCAATCTCCACTACAAACATAACGGGGTTGTGAGCCAGCACCCTTGGATCCAGCTTGCGCAGTGACTCACGCAGACTTCGTTTTACCAGGTCGCGGTCCCACATGCTCATTGCTCTGCGGCGCCCCCGTGAACTATCTTTACCTTCAGCGCTCGCAACCGCATCATTGTCGTGGTGGTCAAGCACGGTGTTATCCCGTCCAGCACCGCCGTTTGAACCCAACTCACTCATTTGCTATACCTCCGTAAAACCCAAATATCTATGTGCATCATCAGGCTCACCCTCCAAATAGCTTTCCGGCGTGAGCTGCGAACTGCTCGGCAAGTGGACCGAGTGCAAGCGCAGGGAAGAAAATCAGAGCACCCACGATAACAACAGTTCCTGTCAGCAATACTGTAAACAGGGGGCCATGGGTTGGAAAAGTTCCAGCACTCACAGGAATACGCTGCTTTTTCGCCAGTGAGGCACCCATAGCGACAAGCGGAATGTACATAGGGAAGCGACCCAGTAGCATCGCCAGCCCAACCGTTGCCGAATACCAAGGGGTTGCTGCATTAAGACCGCCAAAGGCTGAGCCGTTGTTACCTACTCCAGATGCGAATGCGTAAAGTACTTCAGATAATCCATGCGGGCCAGGATTGAATATTCCCGAGACGCCGGCCTTTAGCACCACCGAAAATGCTGCTAACACTAAAATAACAAGACTGGGCACGACCATTGAGAGGACCGCCATTTTCACCTCAAATGACTCAATCTTCTTGCCCAGATACTCCGGCGTTCTCCCCACCATCAATCCCGCCAGGAATAGGGCGAGCACCGCATAAGCAATCATGCCTATCATTCCCACTCCCCAAGAGCCGAAGATTACCTCACCGGTCATCATGTTAAAGAGCGGAATCATTCCTCCAATGGGGGTCATGCTATCGTTAGAAGCAATAACCGATCCCCAAGAAACTGCAGTTGTCGAGTTATTGAAAAGCGTACTTGTTGCGGTCCCAAACCGACTGTCCTTGCCTTCAAGGTTGTGGCTGGATGCCAAGTGAATCCCGTGTGCAGCCAAGGCAGGGTTTCCTGCAGCCTCAAAGTGATACATGACCAGAGCGCCTATCACAAACAAGATGGCCATAGAAGCAAAGATAGGTCGGGCTTGACGAAGGCTCTTTACCATCTTTCCGAACAGGAAAATACAAGCCACTGGCACACTGAAACCCAGGATCAATTGGAAAAAGATGGAGGCCGCATTCGGTCCCGCAAAAGGCTGGGCTGAATTCATATTGAAAAACCCGCCGCCGTTGTCACCAAGCTGCATGATCGACGTCATCGAAGCGACCGGTCCTTGTGCGATCACCTGCTTGCGACCTTGGAGAGTGTGTACAACAGTGTAGGCATGGAGGTTCTGTGGGCTTCCAAGCGCTAGTAGCACGATCGCTCCTATCAGGGCAATCGGGATAGCCACCCACAACAGGGTCCGTACGAAATCTCGCCAAAAATTACCGATAGTATTTGCATTGTGCCTTGAAAATCCGCGGACAACAGCCAGGAAAAGGCAAATTCCTGTCACCGGTGACAAGAACTGCTGCACTGTAAGCCACATCTGGGAAAGGTAACTGAGAGTGGTCTCTCCTCCATAGTTCTGCCAGTTTGTGTTGGTCATGAAACTGATAGAGGTGTTCAGGTTGACCCAGAAAGGGACCTGCTTCATATGTGCCGGGTTAAAGATTGTCAACACCGGTTGCAAAGCAAGGAGCACCATTAGGACAATGAACCCGACCACATTGACCGCCAGCAGCACAAACACATAGCGGGTCCAGCGCATCTCCACTGTGGGATCAATTCCGCAAATGCGGTAAACACCCCGCTCGCACGGCACGAGGATGCGGTCCATAAAGGTGCGGCCACCCTCGAGAGTGTTGTACATGTACTTGCTCAGATAAAAACCGACGACCGTCACAACGGCGAGAAGGACAAAGATCTGAAGTATACCTTGCCAGGTCACTTTGAACTCCTTACCTTTTGCAGTTGGGTGCGTCCCTCAGCATCAACAGTTTCGGAGAGAAACTCATAAAGCGGGTTGATTATAGCTATGCGGTTCCCCAAAGTCCCTGGAGTTCCCTGAACCTGAAGTGTTGCACCGGCGAACAACCCTGGAACGAACGAACGACCAAGAAATACCAGTACCACCGAGCCGGTTTCGTCATCAAGCAAACACTCGAAAGATGGACCATTGAGATCTCTAACTAAAATAGTCCTCCTAACCCGCCCCCGGAGAACACACGGATGACGTGGAACTATATCTTTTACAGGTATTGCCGATCCAAAATAACCACGGGGTTGCAAATCACCCTCCTCCTGAGGAATCTCCGATTCATCCGCAGTAGACAGCCCATTAGTCCCACTGATTTTCACCTGATGTAAATATCCGGTATCTGAGGAACAATTGCCACCAATGTCATCCCAGGTAGTTTGGGGAGACTTCGCTAACTCAGGCCTCATTACCCCGCTCACTTCAGAATCCTCAAAATCTCCATGCTCGTTTGGCATAGTCAACTCCTTATTGCGGCCTAAGGCTCTTTGATTTTCACCCTCATCGATCAAGAAGAGTCCGCCTACTATGTACGACTACAAGCGAGAACTCTAACCCGACAAATTGACCTCAAAAAGTGTTTTTATGAGTTATTAACGGCAATGGCCTGGATATTAACGCAACGTTTATGAGACGCCAAGATAGAATGGCGTCCATGGCACGAGGGTCACTGCGAGTGTACCTAGGAGCGGCTCCCGGCGTAGGGAAAACATACGCGATGCTAAACGAAGGTTGGCGCCGCAAGCATCGTGGCACCGACGTTGTGGTTGGTTGGGTTGAGACGCATGGTCGCAGTGAGACGTCGAAACAACTGAGAGACCTGGAAGTAGTTCCGCCAGCCGTTCTCGTCTATCGGAATCAGACACTTCTTGAGATGGACCTTGAAGCCATTCTTCTAAGACGGCCATCAGTGGTCCTTATTGATGAACTGGCACATACTAACGTACCCGGTAGCCGAAATAACAAAAGATGGCAGGATGTCGAGGAATTGCTCGATGCTGGCATTACCGTGATTTCCACCCTAAACATTCAGCATCTCGAGTCCTTGAATGATGTCGTGGCCACTATCACTGGCGTCCCACAGCGAGAGACGGTTCCCGACGCATTCGTGCGGGCCTCCGAGCAAGTAGAACTAGTTGATATGACGCCAGAAGCCATCCGACGGCGAATGGCTCATGGCCATATTTATCCTCCAGACCGCGTGGACATCGCTCTTGCCAACTACTTCCGCGCAGGAAACCTAGCAGCGCTGCGTGAACTGGCATTATTGTGGGTTGCCGATGACGTAGACTCACGAATTCAGGAGTACCGCCAGCGTCATGGTATAGACCGCCCTTGGGAAACCCGAGAGAGGGTCCTTGTTGCGCTGACCGGTGCGCCAAATGGCGAACATCTCATCAGGCGCGCTGCCCGCATGGCACGACGAGCAAAAGGTGATTTAACCGCTGTCCACGTGCGGTCAGATGACGGAATGCGTAGGTCCAAACCTGCCGATCTTGAACGCCAACGCTCTCTGGTTCTGGAGCTGGGCGGAATCTATCGTGAAGTTCTAGGTTCAGATGTTGCAGAAGCTCTGATACAAGTAGCCCGAGCGGAGCATTCCACCCAAATCGTTCTGGGAACAAGCCATCGCTCGAAATGGACTCGACTAAGTGCTGGCTCAGTTATCAACTCGGTGATCGCTAAATCTGGTGAAACCCTCGATGTACATGTCATTTCTCCGCCAGCCAGGTTGAACCCAAAACCATCAAAACAACCAAGCCGTCAACTGAAAGAAAAGAAGTGGCACCCAAAATGGCTGAGATTCGTACGGCAAGGAATTGATTCAGGCGTCATCAGTAGGCGCCGACAGTTAGTTGGACTTCTGGTAGTGGCACTTACCCTTCCCTTGGTCACAGTGGGGTTGGCGATTATCCGGGGCGACTTACCTCTCGGTACAGTATCGCTCATCTATCTGCTTCCGGTCATTGCTGGAGCTGCCATAGGTGGATTAGGCTCAGGGGCAGTGGGCGCAATCGGCGGATTCCTGCTGTTGAACTGGTACTTTAGCCCGCCAATTCATACCCTTACCATCGCAGATCCTAGAGATATCGTGGCCCTCGCTGTCTTCCTCGTAATAGCAGGTGTCGTCAGCATCCAGGTGGACCTCGTCGCCCGTCGCTCATTTGATGCTCACCGTGTTCGGTCCCAGGCAGCCTCACTAGCTCGAACTTCAAGCGCACTTTTGGATTTGCCTGATCCCTTGCCCCAACTTGTAGAGGAGATATGCAGCACATTCTTAATAGATGGGGCGGCTGTCCTACTTTCAACCGACCAAGGTTGGATAACTGAAGTGGCGTCTGGTCCAAATCCTCCGTCCTCACCGCAAGAAGCAACCCTAAGCATGTCAATAAGCCCCGATCGGCTACTGGTGCTGGACTCTGCCCGGCTTAGAGCCGAGGATAGAGAGACGCTCAATATCTTCGTAAACCAGATTGCCGTAGCCATAGCCAACCGACAGTTACAAGATCAAGCAGCAGAAGCTGCTAATTTAGCTAAGGCCAACGATCTGCGCACAGCTCTCCTTGCCGCCGTCAGTCACGATCTGCGTACCCCGCTGGCTTCCATCAAAGCAGCAGTCACAAGCCTTCTCCCGGACGATGTAGCATGGGACGAAACAGTAGTCCGCACTTTACTTGAAACGATAGACGGCGAAGCTGACAGGCTCAACTCCTTGGTTGCAAACTTGCTAGATATGAGTAGGATTCAGACCGGGGCCCTTATTGTGCGGCCTCGTTCGGTTGGACTCGATGAGATTGTTTCTGCTGCCCTCATCTCCCTGCCAACCAGCGACCAGCTACTTGAAATTGAAGTGCCTGAAACGTTGCCTCCAGTCCACGCAGACCCAGCACTTTTGGAGCGAGCACTGGCAAATCTGTTGACTAATGCTCGCTCTGCATCGAATGAGGAAACCCCGGTACGCGTAATAGCCGGTCTCCAACCTGATAGCTATGTGGAATTGAGAGTGATTGATCAAGGACCGGGTATAGCTCTCAGCGATAGAGACCGCATCTTTATGCCGTTTCAGAGACTGGGTGACCAAAACAGTGGAAACGGCGTAGGTCTCGGGTTAGCGGTGGCGAAAGGTTTTATTGAAGCCATGGGGGGTGAATTGACTGTCGATGACACACCTGGAGGCGGAGCAACAATGATCATACGTCTACAAGTCGCAGATATGTCGTCTTTGGTCCATGACAGCGATTAGCAGCCACCGTCTGCGAGACCGGCTTTATTGAAACCAGTCAAAAGCTTCCCGTTTACTAAAACTAATATTTCCGAAGATAATATCAAAGCTTTAGAGCTCGTTAAAGTGTTCTAGATCAATCATGAATTGTGGTTAAAGATTCGAAAATTATTTCTATTACAGCAGGACAAACTCTGTATGTTCGTGGTTAAGTGTGTGTGACTCCAATACGACGAGCCGTTCCACAATGAGCACGACTCGGGCACCCTCGACACCTCCAACCTGAGGTTCTATACGGTTCATTAACTTCGTGAGTATTCCTCAATTCCCGCGAATCATAATTTCAACTCGCGAAAACTATTCCGTTAATTCGCGAGGAAATATTCATCCAGGCCATACTCCAGGAAATTTTTTATTTCTACATCGGGAATATTTCGTGTCCGTCGGCATTTCGAATGACAGCACAATCGGGCTTAATGGTCGTTCATGAACTGCTGCACCTTCACGCCTGTGGTATGAGACTCCAGTAGTTTTGTATTAAACAGAACGGGATTAGTCACTGAAGGTCCTTTCGGGGCCTGCGGCGATGCAGAGCCTCACCGCGGGTGAGCATGTCTACGTACTCGGCCAGCTTGCGGTCCCGAGTCGTCGGGCGCTTAACTGTATTGAGGCGCCAGAGGATAGCATAACGGTTAGCCGAGTCCAATTGGTCAAACATCTCCGCTGCTACAGGGTTAGCCTTTAGTGCCTGAGCTAAATCGTCCGGAATCTGCATGTTAGCCTGCCCGCTATATGCCGATTGCCACCTTCCATGAGCCTTGGTGGCGTTAACTGCCACGATTCCGGCTGGTTGCATCCGTCCTTGCCGGGTTAGGCGGGCTAAATGCTCGACATTCCTAGCTGACCAGGGACTGGTGGGTCGGCGTGGAGTAAAGCGTTGACGATAGATGTCGTCATCACGCCGTGCAATTTGACCGTCAATCCACCCGAAACACAATGCCTCGTCAAGCGCATGAGCATAGGTCAACTTCGTGGTCTGTCCACCCTTCTTGTGCAATACCAGCCAAACTCCAGGGTGGTCAGCATGATGGCGCTCTAACCATGCACGCCACTCGGCGGCATCTTCAAGGAGTAGCTCTGGAAGTTCTATCATAGGTCGATGTTGTGACGTGACCGGGCGCCATTACTAAGCCAAAACTGCTGGTTAACGTTTTCGTCCAGAACCCGGAAGCATCCTGCAGCCCGGAAGTAAGATATACTTCCTCCAATCACGTACTGACTTTCATTCGTCATGCAGGGATCCTCAAGATGCAGCTTGATCCTGAAGCATTTGTTACCATCCTCGTGAAGGCGCTGAGGGGCCATGAATGATAGAACCTTGTGCCACTCTCCCTGTTTGTACAAACGATAACGCCACCATCGGCTATTCCCACTTCCCGGCAGCCTGTGTATTTCATACACAAAAACTAGAGCGGTGCGGCGGAACCTGTCAAGCCATCGGCGCTTGGTCAACGTCCTAAACGCCTTGAGTCCTACTGCAGCTGTACTCCCGTGCAGATTTCACCAGCTCAAGATACGTAACCTAGTGGTAATTGTTATAGAGTGGGTTCTGAGCTGGGGCTAAGTTCAACACATGAAAAGTTGGAGTGAACAACGAGTCCTTATCGACCATGGCTAATCGTCCTGATCAGACGAATGACTGAAGCAGGATGTCAACTGCCTCCACACTCCAGGACTGAAATTCCAGACATCGGAATCAAATTAACCCAACCAGCAGACAAAGTCTCTTGGTGAATTACCGAATTTCTATTGGAAGTTTAAAATCCTTAAGGCTTTGCCTAATACGAACCCAAGTAAGATTGCCCATGAGTTACGTCAGAGAAGGGTCGCGATGAACCAGGCTAAAGTTGCGTTTTTGATACTTTCCGACGATCCAAATCGGGTTATACCTGGCTTGATTATGGCTGCAAGAATGAAAGAGGGCCGTGGATCCGATGTTAGAGTTCTATTTTTCGGACCTGGGATAAAACTTGCAGCTGACGGTCGTATTGATCAGCAGATTGAAGACTTAGCGAAACTTGAAATTAGTGTAGCTGCATGCTCTAACCTTGCAATCTCATACGGTGTTGAAACTTCTTTACAGGAACGACCTGTCGAACTTCTTTCTGCTGGAGCTGAAGTGGAAAAATTTGCCATAGAAGGCTTCACAGTTCTAAGTTTTTAGTCCAAATCTGATTCGGCCGCAGTGAGAATATTGGCCATTGCCTAAAAATTCAGTTCAAGTATCCCTGTTTCGACCGGCGAACACCGAGCGGCTGCAATTTGTGCGCCGGTAGATAAAGGAACTAATCCCGCAAATAGACGAGCGTGAATAGTGTTTTTGCTCTTAGCTGGCAGTGATGATGAGGCTCGAACTCACGATTTTTTGCTAGCCTGAGACCACCATTCTCAGTTAATTGACCTCCCCTCTCCCTAGAGGGAGAGGATTCCTGAAGAACCAGCAGCTCACGCCACCAGCCCTTCAGAGAGTTGACGCTTCACTGGGCCGCTGTGCTCAGCCCTAATGGGCTTTTGCTGCAGTGTCCATCTGCGTCCTGTGACCCCCCAAAGGGGACCCAGCCCTGCGACAAGAATGTTCTTTGCTGTGTTGATATCTGCATTAGCGGTATGTCCACAGACGATGCAGCTAAAGACACTTGGCTCTTACGGTTCTTCTTAGCTGCACGTTCGCACTGCGGACAGGTTTGGGAAGTGAACTGTGGGTTTATTGGTACAACAAGTACAGAAGAACTGGCATTAACTGCCTTGTCCTCCAGTCTCTTTCTGAATAGTGCCCAGGCTTGGGATTGTATAGATCTATTAAATCCTCTCTTCTGGGCTACGTTCTTGCCTGGTTTTTCCTTAGTTCCCTTAGCGGAACGGGACATGTTCTTGACCTTCAGATCCTCGATGGCTATAAGGTCATAACTGCGGACAAGATCAGTAGTAGTCTTTTCTACCCAGCAGCTGAGAAGCCCTTGAGAGGGCTCGCCGTGAGGAGTGAAGATTCAGTACTGGCGCCGAATCCGGGTTTGTTGGTTTGAAACATTGCCTTGAG
>JAJZLS010000062.1 GCA_021803345.1 Actinomycetes bacterium | reverse complement strand
AAAAGATCGCCGCATTGTTAACCAAAATGTCGATCCTTCCAAATTTCTCAAGTGTTTTTGAGGTCATTTCCTCAAGTGACTTCGGCTCGATTACGTTGGTGGTGGTAGCCAGTGCGGAAAATCCATCGCTGCTAAGGTCCTTAGCGGCTTTGTCCGCGGCATCACCGTCAATCTCGGCTATTACGACGGAAGCACCTTCTGAAGCTAATCTCCGGGCATAGGCCAGCCCAATTCCATGTCCAGCGCCGGTGACTATGGCAACTTTACCCGCTAAGCGGTTGCTGATGATTTTTGCAGACTCTATGGTGCTCAAGGCAAGTTCCTTTCAATCAGGAGAATATTTCCAAAAAGGTGTTGGTGTGACAATTATAACAATCTCAGCACCTGTAATCCATTTAGCTATCGGCCAATCCACCGGTGGAAACATTTTCTATTTGACAGTTGTGGCAGATATTTTTTGAATTCGGCTAGCCTCGGCCTTGGTTGGACATCTCTGGCGGGGCCCCCTGGTAACCTCTGGCGCTTACTCGTACGTCAATGAGGGCAGCATTTCCAGCCTTTACTTCTAGGAGCGCTTCTTTCAATGCACCAGCAAGCTCTTCGGTTGACTTTATCGGACCATAACCTTTCAGACCGTGGCCTTTGGCTATTGTTGCCAAATCGGGATCAGGATCGCGGAGATGCTGTCCAACCCACCTATTTTCCACTGGCCGTCCTCTAGTGATCGCCATTCTTTGCTGGTGAACCTCATCGTTATAGTAGGACCGGTTGTTGGCTATAACCACCAGAAGGGGGAGTTTATGGTGGGCCGCTGTCCAAAGTGCAGAGGATCCCATTAGGTAATCACCATCGCCAAGAACTGCTACAGGAATTCGCCCAGATCCAGCTAATGCGAGTGCAGCTCCAACTGCCAGCCCAGGACCAGCGCCAACGCCGGCGCCACCGTCTCGGCCCAGGTAATCGAGTGGATTATCGAAATCCAAGTCTCCTCTCGACCATCCGAGTGGTAGACCTGTCCAGGTAACTTTTGTTCCCTCCAGAGCATTGCGCAGCTCTGCGGCAAGCTCTGACATTAGTAGCTGGTCAGACTCTTTCCCTTCACTCTCTGGTTCGCTTTGGGCTGGGGGCGGAGGCCAGTCAGTTCGAGAAATGGCTGACTCTTTTTCCGCTTTGGCTAAAAGGGCATCCACCATGGCATTTGGATCCGCGCAGATTGACAGGTCAACCTCCGGCATTTGGTAGTGATCTTTGCTCCATCCGTTGTGTAAAGCGGCATCATTGCTGCACGAAATAATGATCTGGGTGTTTCCCGCATCAGCAGTCTGCAATGTCCCTCCGAGGTCAACCCAGTCCAGACTCAAAATAAGATCTGCCTGATTGATAAGGTCTCTACCTGGTGCGGTGACTCTGGAACCTGGCCAGGCAGGTTGAGCCGGATGTTTGGTTGGGAAGACTGCCCCAACTTTCAAGTCTGTAAGCACACAAGCACCTAACCGTTCTACAAGCCGAACCCGATCGTTCCAGGTTTTTTCAGTTCGCGAGACTCGGCCAACCAGGATAAGGGGCTTCTTGGCTTGCAACAATAACTGCCAAACTTGGTCCACGTCTTTTTGGGATGGAGCTGGTGGAGAAGGAGGCAAGTGGCGCTTTAAGTTAGGTAACTCAACTTCGGCACTTATCTGTTCTTCCTGAAGACCGGCATCAAGACAAACATATGTGGGGCCACAAGGGTAGGAACGTGTAATCATGTCTGCACGTGCGATAGAGTTTGCCGCTGCTGAAATGGATCCTGGTTGGTCATCCCATTTGCAGTACTGTCGGATCAGGGCAGCTTGGTCGCTGGCGGTATGGATCCAATCGATCCAGGGACGTCTTTCTGAGGCGTCAAGCGGCCCGGTTGCTCCCAGGATTAGCATCGGCATGCGGTCACAAAAGGCATTAAAGATTGCCATGGTTGCATGCATCAGACCGACATTGCTGTGAAGCGCAACGGCCATAGGCTTTCCCGTCACCTTTGCATATCCGTGAGCAACCGCAACGGCGTGTTCTTCGTGGAGGCAGAGGATCATCTCAGGTTTTGAATTTCCCAAGTAGTTTACCAGACTGTCGTGCACCCCTCTATAGCTGGCACCGGGGGTCAAGCTTATAAACGGGAGGTCAAGTTGATTCAGAACCTCGGCAACTACGTCGCTTCCCCACTCCATTTTTGGCCGCTCGGCAATCGGAACCGTCAGCTTTTCAATTTTCATTATTGTCTCCTAGTGAATTCGTTTTGGTTCTCCTGAAGTTCCCTGTTTGCATACACATTTTCTTATTTTTGTGTTGCCCGATGAAAATCGTGGCCCGGGATTCTAGGTGATACCACCTGATGTGGCACGTTCTTGCAGTGGATCATTCAATCAATTGATCCAGAGGGTGTTGATTTGGTTGCCAGTTAATATCTCTTATCTTCCGTTACCGACTTTCTGCCAATACAGCACTCTTTTTTGTGCGAAACCGACGATGCCCATTCCGATGAGAACCATCGCCACCATCACAAGGATTCCGGAAAATAACCCGGCCGAATCAAACTGTTGGGTTGCCTGAAGTACGAAGTAACCGACCCCACGGTCAGCGGCGATGAACTCGCCTACAATCACACCAATCATTGCAAATGGCACGCTCGCTTTCAGGCCTGCAAAGATTGGAACTGACAAAGAAGGCAGGACAACTTTTCTGGCAACGTAGCCTCGCTTGGCTCCCATGACTTGGAACAGCTTTACCAACATGGGCGAGATGCTCAGCATTCCCATGTAGACGTTGTAATACATCACAAAGAAAACAATCATTGAAGCCTGGGCTACTTTGGACCAGATTCCCAAGCCGAACCATAGAAGGAACAAGGGTGCGAGGGCGATTTTAGGTATTCCGTTTATTCCCGCAATTATCGGCTCAAACACATCTGAGAGAAATTTGACCGAACCCATCAGAACTCCGACCGCGATTCCAAATATCACACCGATACCATATCCCAGTACCAATTCTTGGCTTGTGGTAAGTATGTCTTGCCACATAGTCTTGGTCTGAATCAGGTCTACGAAATCTTTTGCCACTCCAGTCGGTGAGCTAATCAGGAAGGTGGCGATTAGTCTTCCGCTAACTAGCTGCCAAATGGCAAGGATGAGGACGATAGCTGTAACTTGACCTATTGTAACCTTGATGCGCCATTTTCGATCTCGTTGAGATCTAGTGGAAGTTTTGGGAGCAATGACTTCTCCGTCAAGTGCGGTGCTGGAGCGTTGCTGCATCTGTGTGCTCATTTTAGTGTTCCCCCCGAACGTGTTTATCTGACCAGATAAGTAGTTTTATTTACATATTTACATATTTACATTGTTCACATTGTTCACTTTGTTTCCATTTGTGATGTTATCTATTTTCAAATAACAATGCAGTTCAGTTGAGAGTGTTGGTGGTTGCGATAACTTCGGTTTTGTAAACTGTCTGTGATCTTTTGACTTATGTTGTTAGGCAATTTCCTTTACGAGTTATCCCATCTCAGAAAGATTAGATGAGTTCGTTTTCCTCCTGTTGGTTGGCTGCAGGTTCCAGATATGACCAAATCTTGGTATGAAGTTCTACAAACTCACTCGACGCTGCTAAGTGTCTGATTTCTCTTGGTCGGGAAAGCGGGATCGGGATCCGGGTCTTCACCATTCCCGGTTGGCCGTGCATCACTACCACAGTGTCGCCAAGCGCAATAGCCTCCACCAGATCGTGGGTTATAAAGAGAATGGTCTTTCTTTTTGACTGCCATAGATTTAGCAGCGTTTCTTGAAGAATTGTCCGAGTGATTGCATCGAGTGGGCCGAATGGTTCGTCCATGTAGATCATGGCTGGGTCGTATACCATCGTTCTAGCTATAGAGCATCTTTTCTGCATTCCTCCTGATAGCTGGCCCGGATAAAAATCGACAAATTTTTCGAGTCCGACCGCTACCGCCCACTCCATTGCCTTTTCCCTCCGTTCGTTTTTTGGCACGCCTCGTATTTCAAGAGGGGACATGATGTTTTCAAGAACTGTGGACCAAGGCAGCAAGTTCGCATCTTGGGTGATATAGCCGACATCGCTGGAAACAATCGAATTCACGGTTTTCCCATTGTGTATGACTTCTCCAACTGAAGCGGGTATCAGACCAAGGGCTAAGTTGAGCAGAGTACTCTTTCCGCATCCACTGGGACCAACGACGACACAGAATTCGTCGTCTTCAATCGTAAATGACACATCTTGGAGAACGTTGACTTCCTGGCCCCCCGGTGTCTCGAAGCGTTTGGTTACGTTTCGAAATTCCAGCAAAGGATAGCCTCCTATTTGAAAAGTAAACTAGATAACAATATTACATCTTGAAATACCCTACTACTTATCCGGTCGATTTCAACTAAGCATAGTAATTGGACTATTTCTTTTTTACTCGAAGTGGTAATTACAAATTTGTAACGCATGGAAATTCGGTATTGAGCTGGGAATATAAAGTTAGATCGCTTGCAATCAGGCTCGCTATCGATAGTAATAACCCGTTAATACTGGTATTTTTTTGATAATTTTTATGGGTTGTATAGAAACTGGCCGGTTTCATGTGATATAACATCAAGGTGTAATTCGTTGCCTTTTACCGTTGCCTCGTAATTACTTTCAGGGGGGAATCATGTTCAGAAGCAAAAAGTCGATAGTGGCCTCTTTGGCGATATCGGCTGTAATTTTGGCAGCCTGCGGCTCTGGTTCATCCAGTTCCTCATCTGCTACGACCGCTGCTGCGTCGGCGACCACGTCAACGGCAGCACCTACCAAAGTAACAATCGCATTGCCAGTTGCCGAACCAGTTCAGTCACCGGTATATCTTGCCAAAATCAAGGGTTATTTTCAGAAAGAGGGGATAGATCCTAAGATTGTGGTATTGGCCGGTGACGTTATAGTCAACTCTGCTTTAGTTTCAAATAGTGTCCAATTCACCTCGGTAAATGCAGTGTCACTCTTGACCGCTAACTCCAAGGGTATTCCAATTCAGATGGCTTGCATGGAGTATGACGGGCCTGAATGGGCGATGGCTGTGACAAACCAGATTGCCACCTCGGCTGGACTTAGTTCTAGCTCTTCGCCAAAAGCAGTGCTTGAGGCATTAAAGGGCGACAAAGTGGCAGCAGTTGGAGGGCCAGCAGCAGCTCCTGGGGTAATGTTGCTTGGGCTTTTGGCGCACTACAATCTGCCCTCAAACCTGTTCACTATTTTCGCGGTTCAAAGTTCAAGCGCACTTGTGACGTCACTGCAGCATAACGAGGTTCAGGCCATCTTCGACACTCAGCCGATTCCAGCTGAGGCCCAGAAACTTAATGCAGGTAAGGTTGTTTTTGACACAACCGAAATTCCATCCCTGGCTTCTGTTCCTTGGGAAGGAATCGTTGCGGCTAAATCGTATATTGCTTCACATGCGAAAATTGTCAAGGGAGTATGTAAAGCGATTTCCCAGGCAGACAACTATCTGATCAGTAATCCGAGCGCTGCAACCACTGACCTGCAACCAACTTTCGCCAAGCTAAGCCCGTCGTTGCTAAAGAGTGCGTTAGTTAGTTACAAATGGGTCAAGGATGCGCAAATGACAGCCAGTCAATGGACTAATGGACTTGCTGCTCTTGAAAGTTTCCATCTGCTGAGTAAGCCGATATCTTCGTCGGTCTTATCCAAGTCATATACCACTGCTGATCTTCCATCATCGTCGGCTGGGTAGCGCTGGGAAGCATATATCTCTTCAAGTGGGCACGCCTCGCCATTCCGGGGGGTGCCCACTTGGCATTTAAGCTGTACATTTAAATTGTGATTTTCAAAATGTTTACGCTGAGTAAGGACCCGGTCCTGATTTTCAGAATGCCAGTGGCTAGGTCATTGAGAGCTTATAGCTTATTGAAAGCTTATTGAAAGGTACCTTTGCGTGAGATCTCAATTCGTCGGAGAGAATTTCAGTGCTGTCAGTTTTGAGGGCCTCAGCCAAGGTATTTTCACGAGCATCAGTCCTAATATCAATGTGAAAACCAGTCCTGGGGTGGCAATGACCCATTCAACCGAATTACTGTTTGTCAGCCCTCCCCAAAGGAGAGCAAATGAGGACATGGTCGATCCCACCAGGATGTTAGACATAGCTGCAACCCTTCCTCTCATCTCGGGAATCGTACTTCCTTGAAGAAGTGCCAGGTAGAGTGCCATAAAAGCTGATTGGCTTGCTCCGACGAGGATTGCACCGACCAAAGAAAGCCAAACCAAGGTTGAAAATCCGAGCATTACGAGCGACAGCCCACTGACGACTCCAGTGATGATTAGAACGAACTTGAGATCTAGCCATCTAGTAACTACAATCACCATTATTGCCCCCAAGATAGCTCCCACCCCCACCGCGGTGAGTAATTCACCATAAATCCCACCGCTGCTCCCTCTGAGGTTGTGTTCAGCTAGTTTTGGAATTATGCCGGTATACGCCATTGTCAAGCCGCAATGAAGTCCTACAAGAATTAGTAAGGTACCGAGAAGGCGTTGTCTTGTTGATACATATACAAAAGCTTCTTTAAGTGGACGGTAAATGCCGCGATGCGTCGCGGCCACAAATGGAACCTGGTTACGCAGGCTAAATGCAAATGTGGCGCCGGCAAGGTAAAACAGAGCACTCAGGAGATATACTGCGTCGGGTCCGACTCCCACCAGCAGTGGTGTTGCTACAAGTGGTCCGAGGAACTCCGAACCTTGCTGAGCTATCCTCACCATAGCGCCCCCGTTAACCATCCTCTTTACTCCGATTACAGCAGGAACAAGAGAGGACCAGGCTGGATTCTGGATAGCGTTTGCTATCCCAACTCCCAAAGTGGTGATCACCAGTAGCGTCAGGTTGAGATGGCCGAGGTAAACCAGGACTCCCGCAACCAGACATGAAATTGCCGCTATAGATTGGCCAAGAGACATTATCAGCGTCTTATTGTACCGATCAGCATAGGCACCTGCGATCGGCCCAACAAATGCAACTGGTATAAGGATGCAGAATGCAATTATGCTGGACCATAAGGCAGAATGTGACAGTTTGAAGGCTTCCCATCCCGCCACAACCAGGATGCTGAACCTTCCGGAGTTCCCACTTAGGATGCTCGTCCAGATTCTAGGAAAGCCCGACACCTTGAAAGCCGCAAATAAGGAAGTATCTTGTTCGACGTCCTCAATATTTGCTTCTTTAGCATTCTCTTGATTATTTGACTCTGGACTCAAAGGGTTTCCTGTCGATCTGTGTTATTGATTGAAAAGTGCTTGCAGAAGAAACACTTCGGTCCCAGCTAGGCCTAAAGATAAAAATATCGTGGGGCGTCTGGATTCAAGCTGATTTAGATCGGTCTTGTTAATCAGGCTTGATAGTCCAATGACCCCATTGAGCTGCTCTTTTGAGAATATAAGACGATCCGCATAGGTCTCGAGTTGCTTGGGGGAGTCAGTGGCCGCAAGTTTGCATCTTTCAATGAGGTCAGTTCCAAACTCGCTATTGCCACGGTATTTCGGTCCAAGGGTATTGATGTGAGCCTGGGGACTGAGCCAATCTGAATTTATGACTGGTTGCCTGCTATTGGTGGCTAAAACGATGATATCGCTATCTTGTACCGCAGCTTGTTCGTTCTCTGCCGTTATCGTATCTATTTGTAGTTCAGTTCGTATGCGCTGTACCAGAGCGGTTCTTCTTTGTTCGTTTGGACTATATATTTTGACTTTACTTAGGTCGCGGACCGAAGAGATGGCCCATATCTGGCTCCATGCCTGGGGTCCACTGCCAAGTATTGTCAGAGTGGAGGCAGTTTTTCGAGACATCAGATCTACCGCTAAAGCTCCTATAGCGCCAGTCCGGAGTGGCCCAAGTACATTCCCAATACTAACTGCCTGTATTTTGCCGGTCGCATAGTCATGCAAGGTAACGATTTGCTCGCCTTCTTGACCGTTTATCGTAGGATTGGAGCGATATCCGAACCAGTTGTTTTTAAAACTTCCGCTTGTGAAATCGATCTTCACAGTTTCGAGATCAGACGAAATTCTTGGTGGTGCTGACAGCTGCCCGTCGCTGAGTGCCTGTAGGGCGGACCTCATTGCAGCCACAGCCAGTTTGGGGGTGATTTTTCGCAGTATTTCGGCATCATCAAGTATCGGAACTGACATTCACTTACCATTTCTTTTTGCAAATAGATATTTATAGACAAGTCTACTAATTTCGAAACAAAATTATCCTGGATATAGACTAGTTTTCGTTCGTTATGTTCTTCGGATTTTCAGGTTTATGGCTGCACGTCAAAGCCAGTAAGGCTTGGGGGCTTCAATTCTGGTCAAGCCTGATTCAACTTTGCCGAATCGAGTGTCGCGACCTTGCCATGCTTGGTACGCTTCTGTTATTTCACTTTGGGTCCTTGCTACGAAGTTCCACCACATTAGAACTGGTTCCTCAAATGGCTCGCCGCCGAGGAGCATCATCGTGGATGGTTGCGGTGCATACACTGGAAGTTCGTTTCTGCCTTTTCCCAAATAAAGCAGCATGCCAGGAGCGACCACTTTAGTGCCGATGATTGCCTGTCCCTCAAGGACGATAATCCCGTATTCGAATCCCGACTTTAGTTCGAGAATGCTTTCTCCAATTGCGAAACTAATTTCTGCTCCTACGATCTTCCCATCGTTATCGGACGGAGAGGTTGTATTTCCATAATTGCCGATCAACACAGTTGCGGTTGCATTGTCGAAATTGGTTTGAGGCAATCCAGAATGGTGTTCAAAGGTTGGCTCACCATTTCGCGTGGAATTAGGTTGAGCTATCCAGAGTTGAATTCCGTGCAGTTTCTGCCCTGCTTTGGCAGGGGACTCTTCTGAGTGGGCTACACCAAATCCGGCTGTCATCAGATTGAGTTGGCCCGGCGATATCAACTGCTCATACCCCAGGCTGTCTCTGTGAATGATTTTTCCTTCCAGCAACCATGTGACAGTTTGTATTCCTATATGTGGATGTGGTCCTACCTCCATTGCAGCCTCGCCAGGCGGCAATTCAATGGGACCAAAGTGATCAGCGAAGCACCATTGACTAATGGTTCGCCGCTGCCTCTTTGGCAGCGCTCTGCGGACTAAAGTATGCCCAACTGTAGTATTTCGAGAAGGAAATATATCGAACGCCAGACCACGTTCTTCGTGAACCAGATCAACTGTGAAAGACGCATCTGAATATTCCACAGGGCCGCTCATGTTTTTAGCATACCAACTTTAGAAGTATTACGATAAATAATCATGGCATCAGAAAATATAATTGAAGATGCCCTATAGTAGCTTCCCCTTACTGCTATTTTCATGTTATGGATGGCAGTAGCTCGACAGGCCAAGTTAGGCCTATAGGTCGCCGTGTATTTTTAGGGATTACTGGTCTGGGATTACTGGGCATTATTTTTGGTTCCAAAGCGCAACGATCAGTTTCAGATGCAATTGGCTCCGGTTTAGGTGGACTTTTGCCCGGGGGAAATCGCTTCCGTATATACAGTATCACCGGATCATTTCCAAATATTAAACCTGCTTCATATAAACTCAAAGTTACCGGTTTGGTTCACACTCCTCTAACGCTCAGTCTGGATCAAATCCAGTCGATGCCGAGTGTCAGCCTGGTAAAAGATTTCCAGTGTGTTACTGGGTGGAGAGTATCACAAGTTCCCTGGGAAGGAGTGAAACTTTCCGATGTCATCGATGCTGCAGGAGCTACCACTGAGGCACGGGCGGTGGAGTTTTATTCCTATGACGGCGCCGATACCGAGAGTTTGACAATTAGTCAGGCCCGCCTTTCAGACGTGATCGTTGCCTATCGAATGCTAGGTGGCCCTATAACGACAGCTCATGGGGGCCCGGTCCGGTTATACGTGGCTCCAATGTATGGATATAAGTCGTTGAAATGGCTTTCGGAGATACGACTTGTCAAGAAGGCGTCACTTGGATTCTGGGAACAGAATGGATACCCAGTTGATGCCTGGGTAGGTAACTATAATGGCCGGCAGGATGCTCCGATTACATGACCAAGGAAATGAGATCCGCCAAAGACGCTTACTCTCGGTCATTGATTCGATTTGACGTGGTGGAGCGAGTAGTCCATTGGAGCTTGGCATTCTTGTTTTTTATTTTGATAGCGACTGCGCTGCCACTCTATTTCCCATCAATTGAAGCCATTGTTGGTCGACGACTTTTGTTGGCAAATATTCATACCTGGGTAGGAATTGCTCTACCGATTCCTTTGGTAATAGCGTTGTTCGGTAACTGGGGGAAAGGCTTGAGATCAGATATTGGCCGATTCAATCTCTGGACAAGTGATGAGGTCAGGTGGTTGAAATCCTTGGCCCGAGATCCCATGGTAGAGCTTGGAAAATTCAATCCGGGCCAGAAATTGAATGCTTTGTTCACCGGATCAGTAATTTCTGTGATGTTAGCGACTGGCATAATATTGAAATGGTTTAATTTTTTCCCACTTAGCTGGAGAACTGGGGCAACTTTTGTCCATGACACCTTTGCAACTTTGTTCGTATTGGTTTTAGCTGGCCATATTTTTATGGCAGTTACCCATAGGAAAGCTCTTCGCTCGATGCTTACTGGTCGCATTCCATCATCATGGGCAGAAAGGCATGCTCCTCTCTGGCTTAGGGAATCAAATCACGAAAGTGAGGACTCCACTTGATAGATTTGATTTCTGAATTGTGATAAGGTTTGGCGTATGCTGGACAGCTTTGACAAGCCGGTTCGATGCAGTTCAGGTCATCTATTTACTACCATTTGGGTTCCACTCGGGTCTTTTAAGGCGCTGAGGTTGGGGTTCAGGCGTTATCAGTATTGTCCGGTGGGGAAGCATTGGGCAATGGTGTCGGTTGTCAAAGATGAACCAGAAAATCAAGCTGACGTTGATGCAGCAAGTAAGGTGCACGATATACGAATTCCCTGACCCGGGCTTTCTTTGGTATTTTCACGGTAGCGTGGCGAGGCTTGAATTTGCACTCAGGCCGAGCAGCGGTACATGGAAGTTGTTCTCGATCGATTTGAGCAGGCCATAGTGGTCTGTCAATTGCGGTAGGATCGTTCCATGCTTTAGCCCAGGTTCGATAACCAGGGTCAGTACATGTCCACCGCCGCCATTCGGTGCTATTGACCCAGTGCTGTTTAGTCCACGGTAATCGCCTCCATTACCTTCGTCCCAGGTCACGTATAAAGCACCGTTATCTTGCCATGTACTGCTGGAGGTGATTTTCGAGATCATGTTCCCAAGCCAGTTGGCAGCTACCGAGGCCGAACAGTTGTGACCATCGTTGCAGATATTTGGAGTTATCCAGATGAAATGGGGCAATGAGCTCGAGGAGTTTGCGAGTGTATTTTCGAGGGTGTGGAGCGGTTGGATATTCGAACATAAGGTTGTTGAGCTGCGGATATTGTCAAAATATCTAAACGGATCGTGTTTGCCGGCATATAGGCCACTTGGTGCGTATGGAGGAAGGTAGCAGTCACTAGGAATTGACTCCATGTAAGCTCCCCACGATATTGAATGCTGGGTTAACTCGGTTGGAAGGTTGTTGGAATTGACATAGCAGCTCGTGCAGTCAGTTGTGATTGAGAATGTGCTTCCGCCGATAAGTGAAAGGTAGTTAGGAAGTGAAGGGTGGGTAGTGGCATAATAATTGCTGGCATAAGCCCATTTGCTTGCCAGGGCATGTAGTTCAGGGGTACCCAAGGCGGCGCTGTAGCCCAGGTTTTCCATCAGGATTACAAAGACATGCGGATGTTTGAATTGAGCCTTACTTGCCACTGTCGTCGTCGACCGTGGGCTTGGCAATATAGTGGTGGTTGTACTCGGTAATGAATTAGAAGTATTTCCATTTGCAGAAATTGCGTTATGATTTACAGTTGCTCCGCATCCTGAGACACAAAGCGCCAAGGTAAACAAAATTGCGATAGTGTGAAGAAGATTCTTTTTCATACTGGGATTAGTAGATTGGCTGCAAAGGTTCAGAGGTACCAGTCTATGGGCTTTGAAGCTGCTTGTCAGGACACAAAGCTGACTGGATCGATTTACCCAAGCCATAGAGTATTTCCTGGATAAAGAGGTGCTGAAGGTAAATAGAGTCTGCAGTAGCGGTGACGACAGTTTTAGCGATGCCACTGTTTATAGTGTCAAATCTTGCGCAGCAGATCAAGCAGGACTTCAGATTGACATCCCAGCATTGATTAGCAACACGGATCACTTTCTATCGCGGTTATAACCTGTAGAATTTCATGCCTCCCTTCGCCGTGCCTGTTTGCCACAAAGCTGCTTGATGCATGTTCCGTCTATCAGTTACTTTGGTGTTCCAGGTGCGGATGGTCATGGATTTGTAAAGCGGAGATGCCATAATTGCACTTAGACGGCTTTGGGTGCGTAAAGCACTGAGACGCTGCCAATAGATTACTCCAATTCCGAGCCAGACCTTGTCAACTCCCTCCCGGGGTTTGAAAACTGTCATTGCTTGAGTTTGGTCAATATCCATCAGAAAAATTACGTCGTTGTAGTATTTTTCCGGTTGGTCACCGAAAGTATCCGGTTTTTGGTTTACGATACCATTAACTTGTTTTTGTGTTAGTACCAAGACTCTGATGAGTTCGCTGTCGAGCTTAAAATTTTTAGTAAGATTGGATTCTATCTGGGCTTTTATCTCTTCAATTGGCTTGTCTGATTTTAAAATTACGTTGCCGCTTGCAATGTAGGTTGAGACATTGAAATATCCCAATTCTTCCAGGAATTTCTTTAGACCAGCCATAGGTACAAGATTTTTGCCGCCAACATTAATTCCTCGCAGCAGTACCAAATAGGTATTCGTCATTTGGTGTATTTGCAGGTACCAGAGGCGGATAGGTTCTCATCATCGGTCAGGTCGGTAATCCAATTGGTGACATTGCGGAAGTGATCGGACTTAACTATTGATTGGTTCTGCAACGAGCCTCCTCGGTAACCGGGACCACGCTATGGATTGTGCACTCATCGGCCGATTTTAGCAGGTGAGTCGTGTATTCGAAATCGGAACTGTTCTAGTTGGAAGATGAGCCCGGGTCGGCATGTTTCAATTGCAGACGGGGAGCTTCAGGCTGGTCGAATATGTGACCGATAAAGACTGTCCCGGTACCAAAGGCTGGTACCCGCCCTGAGGCTCCTGGTTAGGGCGAGGTGTATCACCGGGCCTTTAAGGGCGTCGCTCAATGAATTCTTTTATAAAGGATTTCTCCGTTGACACAGATTGATTTTGTTTGGGGTCTGATGAACTTAGATATTACATTTCAGCACTTCGAAGATGTACAATAAAAATTACTTGATACCGTTATAAAGGCGGCACGCTCTTGCCATTGCGACGATAAGGTTTTTTGTTGCAAGAACCCTGGTGGAGGTGAAGGGATTCGAACCCTCGACCTCTACATTGCGAACGTAGCGCTCTACCAACTGAGCTACACCCCCAGGCAGAGTTCGATCTTACCCGCAATATCTTGCCTAAGAGTCGTAATTTAGCCGAATACTACTTTTTTGAGTTGAATAAGTAAACCGACATAGAATGCCAAAGCTAGAAATGTGAGAAGTGCCAGCAATTCAACGAGTCTAGATCCATGTATCGCATTGACGAGGAAGAAAAAGATCGTGGCTCCAAGCAAGCTAAACAAAATGTTTTTACGGCGACGGAGCATTTTTTGGTGGGCGAGGCGCGAAACGCGGCGTCTGTAATTTCCTACTCGGACTGAAGGTTTAACGCTCGATCCGTATTGACTTGTGAGGAGAACTTCTGGTTCAATTCGACCAAATTTGGTAAGTATTGCCCATGAAGATTTAGCGACGGTTCTACGTCCCGGTATGGCGGTAACTGAGGTTGAGCACTGGTGCCCAAGCACACCAAGTGACCTAGAAAAACTTCCAACCGATTGAACGTGACGGGAATCTCGCCATCTCACTATCAGCGGAATGGTTATAACAGCAGCCCACATTGAAGCGACTAGTGCGAGTAGCATTTAAAACCTTGTCCCTTAACTACAATCGTGTAATTACAAATATATAACTTATTTTGGCGCGCGTCACAGCAATTCGGTGATTTTTTAGAATTGCTGGTTTACCAGCGTGTATTACAGGTTAGAGATTGAATTCAGTCTGGGCGTCGGATCCAGGACGCTTCCAGGTGCCGGAACGACCTCCAACTTTTTCCCATAACGCAAGTTCTCCAATTACCATAGTTCGGTCTGCTGATTTGCACATGTCGTAGATGGTCAATGCTGCAACTGAGCAGGCGGTTAGAGCTTCCATTTCCACTCCGGTACGGTCCACTGTCTCCACTTGACTTTCAATCTCGACGTGGTCGTCTCCAATTGTGAAATTGATATAAACAGATCCAACTAACAATGGATGACAAAGGGGTATCAAATCCGAAGTACGCTTTGCTGCTTGGATTCCAGCAATTCGTGCCGCACCAAGGACATCTCCTTTGGTGATTGCGTTGGTGGCCACCTTTGCGGTGGTTTCAGGAAGCATGAAAACTTTACATCTCGCGGTGGCTCGCCTATGTGTTGGGTCTTTTGGAGTGACATCGACCATGCGAGCACGACCGAGAGGATCAAGATGGGTTAAACTTGCGTCGGACATAAATCCACTCTAAAGCTTAACAGACCTGATTTTCGAAGAATTAGCCTGAATAGTTTAAAAAATTTGATTATCCGCCGATTTGGCTCATTGAACGAGGAGGTTTTATAAAGTTCACGTTTCCAATTTGATGCCCGGCCCACTTTTTACCGACTGCCCGTTCGATTTCCGTAATGAGTTCCTCATCAGTGCCACCTGTACGCAAAATGGAGCGCAAGTCGAATTCGTCAATCGCGAAAAGGCAGGTCATGAACTGTCCTTCGGCTGTCAATCGGACCCTGTCACAGTTTCCGCAAAAGGGCTTTGTCACTGATGGGATGATTCCAACTTCGCCGGCTCCGTCTTTGTATTTGAATCGTTGCGCAGGTTCTGGTCCGTGTACTATCGGCTCAAGTGGATATACCTGGTTTATCTTGTCGATGATTTCGTCAGCGGGCACGACCTTTTCCATGCTCCAAGCGTCATCGGCATCCAGGGGCATGAATTCTATGAACCGTGGCTGCACTCCTTTTCGGCGCCCAAAGGTGGCAAAATCGACGATCTCATGGTCGTTGACTCCCCGTATCATGACGATATTGATCTTCACCGGGTCAAAACCCGAATCTATTGCTGCATCGATACCGTCAAGGACTTTGTCAAGTTGGTCACGCCGGGTCATTTGGGAGAAGATATCCCGGTCAAGAGAGTCAATAGAGATGTTCAGCCTATTCAGTCCTGCTTTTTTCAGGTCGTCAGAAAGGTTTCTAAGTGCAGAACCATTGGTGGTCATTGCCAAGTCCACTTTTTTACCGGTGGATGGAACAACGAGTTGAGACAGCTTTTCTATGAGGACAGGAAGTTGCGCACGTACGGTCGGCTCTCCACCTGTTAGCCGTATGCCATCGAAGTCAAAATGCTCTACAAATATTCTTGCCAGCCGTGTTGTCTCCTCAAATGAAAGAATCTGGGAGCGGTCGAGCCATTTCATACCCTCGGCCGGCATGCAATATGTGCATCTAAAGTTGCATCTGTCAGTCACAGAGATTCTCAGGTCTCGAACTCTGCGGTTATAAGAATCGACTAGCGGGGTGACTTTTGAAGTTGACACTACTTAAAGCCTACTGTGAATCGAAAAGTAAACGTTAGGCATTTTCCCAGATTAACTAATCAATTCCTCGTCTCTGCTACCTGTTTGTAAAACGGTTTTCCTTGTTAGATTTATTTAGAGTTAGAGAATTGTAAATCCCGATCTATATTTCCCTCAAAAGAATTATGTGGGTCATTTCGCCGACGGGTACTCCGTGCCCATCCGGTACCACGGCAAGGGCGTTTGAGTTTGCCATAGAGTAGAGGAGGTGGCTCGATTGGCCGCTCTGCGGCTTGACGTGGATCCGACCTTGATCGTCCCAAGAAGCGGTTACTCGTAGAAAATGAGTTTTTCCATCGGGTCGACGTCGGAGTTCGCTGTCGCTGACAGCTGCTATTTGAGAACGAAACAGGTTTGAAGATCCCATCATCTTAAGTATCGCTGGTCTTGCCAAAAGTTCAAAAGAAACCATTGACGAGACTGGATTTCCCGGTAAACCAAACACTGGCGTCGTTGCGATATGGCCAAAGGCAAACGGTTTGGCAGGTCGTATTGCAATTTGCATCCATGACATAGAGCCTGAAGAAAGCTCGTCAAGTACTGCCTTGGTGTAGTCAAAGTCTCCCACGCTGACGCCGCCTGATGAAAGTACCGCATCACATGACGACGCAGCTTTAGTGAATGCGTCTCTTAGCTGGTCTGGGTCGTCTTTGATTGTCCCGAAGTCGATAGGATCCGCTCCCATCTCTCTTACAAGGCTTGCTAGGGTTTGACGGTTCGAGTCTCGTATTTGCCCTGGCTGAAGAGGTCCTGAGTCATTTGAAAGTTCATCTCCTGTTGAAAGGATTCCGACTCGGGGTCGTGGATATACGCGTACTCTGTACATACCAAGGCTTGCAAGCACTCCAAGATGGCCAGCTGTAAGTCTGGTTTGGGCCTCGAATAGGAGCTGTCCTTCCTTTATGTCACTGCCAGCTTCTCTGACGTTGTCAGACTTCTTTGGAGCCGACTGAAAGCTTAGATAGCTTTTGCCGTCCCTGTCAGTAATTAGCGAATCTTCGACCATAAGCACACAGTCGGAGTTTGGTGGCATTGGTGCTCCGGTCATTATCCGATAGGTTTTGCCGGTTGGAAGTGGCGACTCCTGGTAGCCACCTGCTGCTATGGTTCCAAGAATCTCAAACTCTTTAAATCCACTGTCGATGTCATGGGAATTGAGAGCAAATCCGTCCACTGCAGTGTTATCAAATGGAGGTATTGATTCGCCAGCATAAAGTGGTTCGGCGGTTACAAGACCATCGCAATCCTCCAAGGGTATGTCCTCTGGCTGGAGGCGGGAAATGCTATCCAAGACTATTTTTTGCGCTTCTTCGAGTTTGATCATCTCTTTCTACTTCCTAGCTCTCAGTGATTTTGATGTTGTCCGTCGTTGGTCAACCTTTTTCAATTAGAAATGTACTAGTTCATCTTGCTAACGATTTCTTGCAATATCTCCTTGAACGCAGGACCCAGATCCTCCCGCATCAGAGCTAGTTCTACGATAGCTTTTAGATAATCGATCTTTGTCCCGACGTCGAATCTTCCCTCAGTGATAAGACAGCCATACACTGGTTGCTCTTCCAATAAAAGAGATATTGCATCAGTCAGTTGAAGCTCGCCATTTCTTCCAGGTGTTATATGGTCAAGGCAGCTGAAAATATTTGGAGTAAAAACGTATCGGCCTATTACTGCAAGATTGGATGGAGCTTCTTCGGGATCAGGTTTTTCGACGATCTGGCTAATGGTCACCACGCCATCTTTAACCTCCTCATAAGCGACGCAACCGTATAACGATATATCAGCCGATGGGACTTCCATCAAAGCTAAAACTGAACATTCAGTTTCACCGTAGAGCTCCATCATTTTAGGGAGAATAGGGTGATTTTCACTAATGATGTCATCTGCAAGCAGGACCGCAAACGCTTCGTTGGAAATGTGCTGGCGTGCACTTGCTACCGCATGTCCCAAACCCAACGGTTCGCCTTGTCGCACATAATGGACTTCAGCAAGATCAGAAATAGAACGAACTATCTCGAGTTCTTCAAATTTATGGTTTGCTTCCAAGTAGGTTTCGAGTTCAACCGATTTGTCAAAGTGGTCTTCGATTGATCTTTTTGATCTTCCCGTGATTACCAATATGTCGTTCAGGCCAGCAGTAACCGCTTCTTCAATTATGTACTGAATTGCTGGTCGGTCAACTAACGGCAACATTTCCTTTGGTTGAGCTTTTGTTGCCGGTAGAAGCCTGGTGCCAAGTCCTGCAGCTGGTATTACGGCTTTTCTAGGCAAATCATGCACTACTTACTCCTTTGAATCACGAGTTGTGAAGGACCTACGCGAAATACATTCGACTTTATTAGACCTATGCAGTTAGTGGACTTTATTGTATTTGGTTGAGACAAATTTCACAGCCTGCGAACATGAGACCCTAATGACTTCGACTTCACCGCTGGTCCTTGGTTTCTCGGAACCAGCGGAGGTGAATCCTTCGCTAGTATCGCTTTACTATAGTGTATCGATGCGGCTGGGCTAATCCATTAATGTACAACTGGTTCAAACTGCACTTCTCAATTTGTGGTTGTGGCTACCGGTCCCGCACTTTTCGCCAGCTTTAGCCGTTGGTTCAAGGTAGTTTTCAAATACGGGATTTTATCTCAGATCAACGTTTTCTATTTCTTGAGATTTTTGAATTGCTCAATTTTGAGCGACCCGTCATGTTTACAATCTGGACTTCGGACAAATCAATTTTTTGGTTCTGGACTGGACTTTTTTGGGAATAACAAACCTAACATCAGGTAAGTACATTTGCTGCTGGTATTATTAGCACTCATAATAGTAGAGTGCTAATAAGGCTGGAGGGAGTAGGTGCCAACCTACGAATACGTTTGTAAAAGTTGTGGCCGCAGTTTTGAAGTTTTTCAGTCATTTACTGAAGAGGCCCTGTCCACTTGTGAAGTTTGCGGTGGCGAGTTGAAGAAAGTGTTTGGAAATATCGGGATTACCTTTAAGGGTTCCGGTTTTTACAAGACTGATTCACGTCCATCCCCAGCTTCGGAATCATAGCGTATTTGGCCGAAGTTGTGAGGTTGCGGGCACGGATCGATTTTGCCAAATCCGGGGCGGGTCGTAGTACCTTCCGTAAGGGACTGCGCCCTTACTTGACTTTTTAAAGGTCTCCGACGACTCAAACCAAGGAATAATCGTTCCTGAGCTGCCGATCGCATCGGGAACGTGTGCGTCTGAGCCTCCCATGAGCGGGATTTCGTACTGGGAGGCTAACTTTTGTACGGCCCTGTTTAATAAAGTTGACTTGGAATTGCAAAATTCGATCATGTCGAATAGCTGGCGCTCAAGGCCGTACATCAACGCTTCCATATCGAGCGACGCTCTTTTGGGATCCAGCGGGTGACAGAGGTAGACCAGTCCACCCTGCTCCCTAATTCTTGCAGCTGCTTCCGCTAGGGAAAGTCCTGGCGGAATCCTCTTATTTATAAACAAACCGATTATTTCGCCTTCTTTAATCCGCTGTTCTTGACCACATATGATCCGCGGACCAAGTTTCTCCCGTAGTAATGGGTAAGCATCGATACTTTGATGGTCTGTAATTGCTATATGGGTTAGTCCAGACTTTTCGAATTGATCGATGTACTCCTCAACGAGGGTACTGGAATCGCCTGAAAAATAGCTATGGGTGTGGCAATCCACTAGGGCTAAACGTTTTTCTGAACTAATTTCTTTGAGCTCCAAATTATATTGCCATGACTTTGCAGCTTTAGCTTCGGCCGCTTCAGGCTTACGCGCCACTGACGGAAATACCCTCAACCACAATGCTCACGCCAGCGGCCACTGAAGGGATCCATTCCAGGTCATTACCCACCGCCACTATGTCCTGCAGCATCTTTTGCAGTGATGAAGCAATTGTGAACTCTTTTATTGGAGCCCCAATAGTTCCAGATCGGATTTGTAGTCCTTCTGCTCCAACTGAAAAATCACCAGAGATTGGATTGACACCTGAATGGACACCGCTGATTGACTGAACCAGCACCCCATTTTCAATCGAAGATATAAGTTCTGATTGACTTTTATCCCCGGGCGATAGAAGGAGCGCTCTGGCACCGACACCGGGGGTTGAGGCAAATCCACCCCTTGTGGCAGAAGCAGTTGAGTTGACACCGGCCCTCCTTGAGGAATAGGTGTCATAGAGGAAGCCATTGAGAATGCCGTCAGATATTAACGTGGTTTGTCTGGATGCATATCCTTCTGCATCATAAACACTTGCTCCAAAGGCATTGGGATTAGTAGGGTCGTCAACCAGGGTGACAACGTCAGAGGCCACCTTTTCCGCCAGTCTGTCAGCGAAAAGTGATCTGCCTTTAAGCACTGCTTCTCCAGAAAGGGTGCTTCCAATAATTGCCAAGAGAGTGGTGGCAACCTGAGGATCAAATATCACAGTTAGCCGTGAAGAGGATGGCTTTGTGGCGCCCAGCATCCTCGTGGCCCTGATTGAGGCATCCGATGCAGCTTTCTGCAGGTCCAACTCGCCCAGGGTGCGTCCAACTGAGTAACCTCCACCGGTTTGCGTCTCTTGACCCTGGGTGGCAATTGCATGAGCGGATATATAGCTGAACGTCTGCTTGAACGTTGCGCTAAGCCCTGTGCTTGTAAGAACGCTTGCGATCGACCGCACATCTCCGTAGTTTGCGGACTCTATGCTGGTAATGCGTTTGTCAGATTTTCTAACAGCTTCTTCTAGCTCCAGAGCCAGACTGACCTTTTCTTCGGTTGAATGGTTTGCCAGGTCTTCTTGCCATAGGTCGAGGTTTTGGGGTTCAACCCCGTCTGGAATACCGAGACCGAGGTATTCGTCCTGAGTTGCGAATTTGGCGTTATCTCTGGCTTCGGAAAGTGCAAATTCAATAGCTGATGGTTCCAACGTCCCTGCCCATGCGAAACCCTGCCGTTGATCCGATACCACCCGTATGCCAACCCCGCTCGATTGCGACTGTGAAAGGTTTTCTATTCCCCGGTTATAAACCCTTATTGATGTTTCTTCGTCCCATGCAATAAAAGCCTCGATTTGTTCGTCCGGCTTGGCCTGGCTAACGATTTTTTCAGCAATAATTTGCAGATCATCCATTTGCGGTTCCTCCAATAGTGACTCCGGTAATTCGCAATGTCGCCTGTCCGCATCCGACTGGAACACTCTGACCATCTTTACCGCAGGTACCGGGCGTAATTGAGAAGTCACTAGCGACTCCGTCGATTTTCTTTAGAACATCAGGGCCGTTCCCTATCAGATTTGCGTCTCTCAATGGGTGAGTGATTTGTCCATTTTCGATTAGATAAGCTTCAGTCATACCAAACACAAAGTCGCCAGTTGCAGTGTTTACCTGTCCACCGCCGAGACGCGCCACGTAGATGCCATGGTCAGTGTTACTAATAAGTGACTCTGGGGTTTCAGATCCTTCCAAAAGATATGTATTCGTCATTCTTACCATAGGTAGATGCTGGTAGCTCTGTCTTCTCCCGTTGCCGCTGGAGGATCGATGGGATTTCCTGGCCCGCAAACCATCCCACATATAGTCAGTCAGGACCCCATTTTCTATCAGGACATTGCGTTGTGACGGCTTTCCTTCGTCGTCGATATTGGCGGTACCCCATTGCTGATTTACTGTGCCATCGTCTACCAAAGTGATCAAAGGCGATGCCACCAGTTCGCCGATTTTGCCCTTATAGACGGAAGAGTCCTTGACGATATGGTCTGCTTCGAGTCCATGACCACATGCCTCGTGAAACAGGATTCCTCCTGATCCTCCCTTTAGTACCACCGGAAGAATCCCGGAAGGTGCCGGTCGCGCTGATAGTTTTCTAACCGCCCGTTCTGCAGCCATTCTTGCGAGTTCTTCGACGACTACATCGTCAAACATCTCATAGCCCATTGTGTATGCAGCAGTCTCATATCCTGTTTGCATACCGGTATCGCCGAAAGCAATGGTGGAAACTGCAATTCTGGTCCGCACCTGCTGGTCGGTAGCAAACACACCGTCGGTATTGGCAACCAGTATTTGTCTGTATGAGTCGCCGTATCCCGCAGACACCTGACGAATTGACCCAGAGGTGGACCGCGCAGCATTATCCATTCGCTCAAGCAGGTGGATCTTTTCGCGCTTGCCGATCTGACTGGGATTTATTGTAAGCGATCTGGCCGAGTAAATGTCTGGTGGCCCAACCTGGACTGCTTTTATTCCACCCTGAGCGGAGAGAGCAACGCTTCTGGCTGCCTCAGCCGCTTTTAGAAGTCCTGATTCACTCAGATCTGCAGTGTGAGCAAAGCCGGTGGTGTCGCCGACGACTACCCGAATGCCTGCTCCTCTGGAAATTCCCGAACTCAGTTCTTCTACCTTCCCGTCATCAAGAGATGCTGAGGAAGTTTTTTTATCTTCTACGAAAATTTCGGCAAATTCTCCTCCACGTGCTACGGCGGAGGCGAGCACCTTTTGGACTAGGTCATTTGATATCAAGTGCGCTCCTTAGGTATGGCCTTCTTTTAAATACACTCTATTAGGGACTGGTGGTCTATTTGGATGCTAGGTTGTTCGAGCCAGATTGAAGAAGTAAGACGATATTAGCTTCTTGTATCTATCAGTTCTCTAATAGGATATAACCAAGGCGAAGTAGATATATTTTACTAATAGTCAGGGAAGAACCTATTTTGAGGAGCATTTCAACTCTTGATTGACAAAATAGTTGGGCAAAGAGCTCCTGAATCTCTTGATATCATTGCGAAAGCGGTAGGCAGTCATATAAATGATATGCTCACAGCGGAGATTGGGCGTTGGAATTCGCTTGATCCGAGCCTTGCTGAGCCTCTGACTCTGCTAAAAGAGATGGTGCTGGCTGGGGGCAAGAGGTTGAGGCCGGCGTTTAGTCACTGGGCGTATGTTGGGGCTGGGGGAGATCCCGACGCAGTCGAGATTCTCCGAGCAGGCTGTGCGCTTGAGTTGCTTCACACTTTCGCCATCATTCACGACGATATCATGGATGCTTCCCTTACCCGAAGAGGTCTGGTAGCGATTCACAAGCAGTTCCAAGATAAGCATGAAGGCATTCTTTGGGCCGGTGAGTCACGTCGGTTCGGCGAAGGTGTGGCAATTCTTTTGGGTGATATGGCTTTTGTTTATGCCGATATGATGCTTAAAAGTGCACCTCGGCAAGCGCTTGATATTTTCACCGAATTGAGACTTGAGGTAAACATAGGTCAGTACTTAGACCTGATAGGCACGGCTAATGGCAGCTCACAGCCGAGGATATCTAGGAGTCAAGCCAGGAAGATATGTCTTTACAAGTCCGGGAAATATACGGTGGAGCGACCACTGCATCTAGGGGTGGCTTTGCTCGACAAGCTGGACCATTTTGAACAGCCTCTTAGTGAATACGGCCTTCCTCTGGGCGAAGCATTTCAGCTTCGGGATGATTTGCTTGGTACCTTTGGTGACCAGTCCCTAACTGGAAAGCCGGTAGGAGAGGATTTGAGGGAAGGGAAACCGACGGTCTTGGCTGCGATTGCAATGGAGAGATCCACGGGGCAGGATGCAAAATTCATGCAAGCTCGGTTTGGCGCTGAGGATCTAACTCAAGATGAGGTATTTCGCTTCCAGGAGATTTTGATCTCAACAGGTGCGCGCAAAGAGGTGGAACAGCTTTCTGATCAGCTTTGCTCGCAAGCAATAAAAGCGATTTATAAATCGGGTCTTGCACCTGAGGCTATTTCCGAACTGGAAGCACTTGCAATATTTGTGGCTAACCGAGATTTTTAAACTAAATTCCCGAGATATCCCTAATTAAGTTTACGCAAAAGTTGTCTCGAACAGTTTTCTCTTGTGTGGCTATAACATTTACAGCAGCCTGCGGGAGGATGCTTTGAGGGATCAATTACAAATCGGCAAGGTAATGCGAAATCTTGGTGATACGTTCTGGGTCACACTGGCTTCGCTTTTACTTGCTCTGATTCTTTTACTATTTGGTCCTCCGGCAGTCGATCAGGCTGCACATTTCCATTTACAGTCGATATTTGACTCACATGGATTTGATCTCTGGGATAATACCTGGTACCTGGGGCGCTATAGTTTCGTGAACTATTCCTTTGCGTTCTACGTATTTGGGTTTTTGCTGGGGATTAAATCCGTAGCTTTGCTAAGCGTAGGTCTTTCAGTGGCATCGCTGAGTCTGCTTAGCGATAGGTATCTGCCCAAAGCCCTGGCTGGCAAGAAGCGAGCAGCGCTACTGCTGGTACCGATAATGGTGCTAAACGGAGCTTGGCCGTTTCTGCTGGGAACAGCGTTTATGTTCGTAGCCCTGCTGATGCGGAGCTATGGGAGAAAATACCTATATTTTGTTTTCTCGACTTTAGTGCTGCTATCAAGCCCTTTGGCGCTGCTGGCTCTGATCATCGTAACTGTCGGAGTCGAGGTCCCCTTCTATCGTCTTACCGGCTGGACCCGAATAGTCGAGGCCATTCAGTCTTCGGTTAGAAATCCATATCTTCTTTGTTCTGTTCTTCTTGGCCTTGTACAGTTGATTTCCATTAGGGCTTTCCCTGACCATGGCTTCTATCCATATTGGTGGACCGATCTGGTATTGGTGGAAGTATTTGCCGCGGTTTGCTTTTTCCTCATCAAGGGAACTTCTGTTCGTGCGTCAAAGGCAAAAGCAGTGATAGTCCTTTATGGCATCACGAATTTAATATCCTTTGTGATCAAGTCAAATTTAGGGTCTAATGCAGCTCGGATTCAGGATCTAGCTTTTCCGATAGTTGTCGCATTATTGTCATACCGCAGGCTCAATGTGAGATTTATTCGGCTTTCTGTCTTGGTGTTGGCCCTAATTTATAACCTGATGCCGGTTTCACTTATAGCGACACCTTCGGTTTACCGGATTTCCACTCCTTCCTTTTGGAATCACCTGAAGCCAGCATTAGCTAAGTACTACCTGTCGGGCAGCAGGATAGAGCTGGTGGACACCGTAAACCACGAAGGAGATTACTATCTGCCGGCGATGGGATATCCGATAGTGAGGGGATGGTTTCGTCAAGATGATTTTCCGCAAAACAAGATACTTTATTCTGGCAAGCTTTCTTCATCTGGATACATTTCCTGGTTGCAAAGGTCGGGAGCTTCGTTAGTCCTTCTCCCGCCAGGACCCTATGACTTTTCCTCTCAGGCCGAAGCATCGCTACTTAGTTCAGGGAGGTCTGGCCTTAGGCTGGTTGCCCGGACCGGTGGATTCAGAATCTATCAGGTACCCCGAAGGCCAACTATCGTGCGCTCCCCAAGCGGGCAATACATAGCTTCAACTGTAGGAATAAGTACTCTCTCCTTTGATGCCAAGCAAGTTGGCACCTATCATCTCAGTGTCAGCTACAGTCCTTATCTTGAACCGAATGCTGGCAACATTTGCCGGGAGCAAAGCGGACTAATCAGCTGGAAGCTTGATCGAACCGGTCCAGTTAGGCTTGAATTCCATGTGGCTCTGTCAACTGTGGCAGAATCGATTATCGGGAGCGCAACTCACTCTTGCAGTAATTAGCCGATGCTGATTGCAGGATCGGGTAGCTAACGCTAGAACGCAGAATGGAATAATCTTGTAAGAAACCGTGTTCCTGGTCCCAGCTAGGTACGATACAGACTTAGACTCTATTCGATGAGGCAGGACTGGGCGCAGCTGAAGCGCAAAGGGAAGAGATAATGATCCTAGAAAAAATCAAGGGTCCGCAAGACGTGCGCGCATTGGATGAAAGAGAACTCGTTCAACTTTGCGAGGAAATTCGAAAGTTTATTGTCGACACGGTTACTGAGACTGGCGGACATTTGGGTTCGAATCTGGGAATTGTGGAGATTACTATCGCGCTTCATAGAGTATTCAATTCTCCCCGTGACATAATTCTTTTTGACACAGGTCACCAGGCTTATGTTCACAAGCTACTGACCGGGAGGATGGCTGATTTCCCCTATTTGCGCAAAGCTGGTGGGCTCTCGGGGTACCCTTCACGAAAGGAGTCTCCCCACGATTGGATCGAGAATTCTCACGCCTCCACAGCGCTTTCCTACGCATATGGGCTTTCTACTGCCTTGGAACTGGGAAAGGGTCCAACGGTAGGGGATCAATTAGGCGGTGAGCCGCGAACAGTCGTCGCAATAGTTGGTGATGGAGCCCTGACCGGGGGATTGGCGTATGAGGCGCTCAACAACATCGGCCATTCAGGCAAACGAGTGGTAATCATTTGGAATGATAACGGTCGATCCTATGCTCCAACGGTTTCCAAACTTTCAAGCGGCTTGACCAGACTTAGGTTGAATCCTTCATATATGCAGGCCCGGTCAAAGATAAAGCAGATGATAGCGGAGCTCCCGGCGGTAGGAGGTTTGGCCGTGTCTGGGATTGCTGGCATAACTTCTGCCCTTAGAGAAGTAATTGAACCCAAGGTTTTCTTCGAATCGCTGGGCGTCCGTTATACAGGGCCGATTGAGGGTCATGATGTTGCAGCCATGGAGTACGCGTTCAAAAATGCTGAAAGTTGGGATGGTCCCATTGTTATCCATGTTTTGACCCAGAAGGGGAGGGGTTATGGACCGGCTGAAGACGACGAGATTCAGCGTCTTCATGACCTGAAAGTCCTCCAGCCCACGCTTCATTCGGAAGTTGAGTACGGTTCCTACACCGATGCATTTTCGACATCACTCGTATCAATAGCTGAAAAGACTCCTGAAGTAGTGGCTATTACTGCTGCAATGCCGGGGCCAACAGGTTTGCTGGCATTCGAAGAGAGGTTCCCTGAGAGATTTTTTGATGTGGGAATTGCTGAAGCCCATGCAGTGACGGCTGCCGCAGGTATGGCGATGGGTAATTTGAGACCAGTGGTGGCTATATATTCCACTTTTATCTCCAGAGCATTAGACCAGGTAAACCTCGACGTTGGCCTGCATAGGGTCCCGGTGGTATTTGTTCTCGACAGGGCGGGAATCACTGGCGATGATGGTCCGTCTCATCATGGAGTGTTGGATCTGGTCGAATTTCTGGCAATACCCGGCATGACTGTACTTGCGCCAAGCTCGCTAGAAGATATAGATCAGATGCTGAATTACGCGTTGACGCTTGCTGGCCCATCGATGATTCGTTTCCCAAAGACTCCAGGTCCAAAGTGTTTGTCGATAAAGGGATCGCCCGAAATTGCTCCCAGGGAACTGGTGACCGGCAATGAGGTTGGAATAGTGGCAGTAGGCAAGATGGTGGAGCCCTCGTTGCGGGCGGCAGAGCTATTGGCCGAGTCTGGGATTTCAGCCTCGGTTTGGGACCCGAGGATACTAAGTAGGTTTGACGGGGCTTATCTGGCCAGACTGCGCGACTATAGGTTCGTGGCAACAATCGAGGATGGATTTATTCCCGGGGGGTATGGATCCCATCTAAGGTACCACCTTGAAAATACACCTCACAAATTGGAGCTGCAGTTTCTTGAGCTGGGGGTTCCGGTGGGCTATTTACCTCATGGAAAGGCAGATGATATTCTATCTTCATTGGGGCTCAATGCCGAGGGTATTGCCAAGTCGATCGCCAGTTCTCTTGCTCAGATAGTTTGAGGGATCTTTTGGATTCGAGATTCCTGGTCTGGCGGTTAGATCGGTTGCATTAGTAGCCGATGATTGTTCGTCACACGGTTTACCTGATCCGAAACCGGGTAACACCTTATTGAGCTTGCCGGATTATGTGTCAGGTATTTGATATGTGAACCTATGGGCGCGTTTGACAGCCAGTTCTCAACTTGATCCGGCTCAATTATTACTGGCATCCTGTCATGGTAAGGCTTCATAAACGAGTTTGCACCCATAGTGAGAATCACAAAGTCGTCAGTTATTTCGCCAGTGTCATGGTTGACTTGGCGTTCGTAGAGACCGGCGAGTAACATCGTATCGCTATCTGCGCGGTGAAAGAAGTAAGGCTGTTTACCCTGTTTGCCGTCGGTCTGGGTCGATTTTTTCCATTCGTAAAACCCTTCTATGGGAATGATCGCCCTGTTGGAAACCACGGTCTTGAAAGTTGGCCTTTCGGTTATGGTCTCGCTTCTGGCATTGAAAATCAGTTTACGTTTCTCTTTGGCCCAGCTTGGAATTAGTCCCCATTTCATTTGGGAAAGTTCCAGATTGGCATTTGGCTTAGTGGCGACCACTACGGTGCTGCCCGGAGTGACATTGTAATTTTCCAACCCCTTTGGGTGGGGCGGATAGGTATCCAGGCTAAAGAGGGGATTTAGCAGTGACTTCATTCTTTCAATATTCTGGTCAATCTGTACAAATCGCCCACACATTATCCATCTCCAGGAACCGATTGGGAGTGTAATTAGTTTTGTAAATAAAATTATTTTAGTAGGGAATCAATCACCAAATTATTAGGTTGTTACCTATATGACTCAAACAAACTCCTCCTCTAACGATAGTCGCGCGGGCTTGGCGCCTGGAGCTGGCGGTGTTCCTCTTACCCATAAGCAGATTCTGGTGGTTTTTAGCGCCCTAATGTTGGGGATGTTGTTGGCTGCGTTGGATCAAACGATCGTAGCCACAGCGTTGCCCACCATTGTTGGTGATTTAGGCGGGCTTAATCACCTCTCGTGGGTAGTCACCGCCTATCTGCTTACCTCTACCGCAGTCACCCCTCTTTATGGGAAAATCTCAGATTTATTCGGCAGGAAGACGCTTTTTCAGATTGCAATAGTCCTATTCCTCATAGGTTCGATACTTTCTGGTCTATCCCAGAACATGGGGGAGTTGATAGCCTTCCGTGCAGTCCAGGGCTTAGGTGGTGGAGGACTATTCGCAATGGTTATGGCCATTATTGGCGATATAGTTCCTCCTAGGGATCGTGGGAAATACCAAGGTCTTATCGGGGCCGTTTTTGCCGCGGCCTCGGTGCTGGGTCCTCTGGCTGGAGGTTTCTTTACCGACAGTCTGTCGTGGCGGTGGATTTTCTATATAAATGTGCCGATTGGAATTGTGGCTCTAATCGTTACCAGCGTGGTTCTGAAACTTCCGGTTCGCAAGACACAGCATCATATCGATTTCTTGGGTTCAGCGCTGGTGGCTGCTGCGGTAACTGGAGTTCTTCTTATAACAGTGTGGGGAGGAACAACGTATGCTTGGACCTCGGCAACCATAATTGGTTTGGCGATCGGGTCAGTTGCGTTGGTAGCTGCGTTCATCTATGTCGAGGCCCATTCGTCTGAACCAGTGCTTCCACTAAGACTTTTCAAGAATCAGATTTTTACCATTTCGTCTATTGTTGGCTTGCTGGTGGGATTTTTACTATTCGGCTCGATAATTTTCCTCCCCGAGTATCAACAAATCGTCCGAGGTGCTAGCGCAGTCAAGTCCGGCCTGATGTTGATTCCACTGACTTTAGGTGTGGTGCTGGCGTCTATTGGTTCGGGTGCACTAATCAGCCGATCCGGTAAATACAAGCTCTATCCGATTCTTGGTACCGGACTGGCCTCTATTGGGTTGTACACTCTCAGCTTTTTAAAGATTGACACATCATTCGCTATTCAGTCCGGGATGATGTTTCTAACTGGATTTGGGGTTGGGTTGTGTATGCAGGTAATCGTTCTGGCAACTCAAAATGGGGTCGAATATAAAGAATTGGGAACCGCTACCTCAGCCATTTCATTCTTTAGGACTATGGGTGGAGCAATAGGAACCTCATTTTTTGGAAGTATTCTCGTGAACCGCTTGGCTTACAACATGCCAAGGCTGTTGCCTAAGTCGGTTCATGTCTCCCAGTCAATGGAGAGCGGTGCTATTTCCGGTTCGCCCACTTATCTGAATTCACTGCCTGCTCCAATACATAATGCGCTGCTGCAGGCATTTGTGAATTCGATGCACGTGATGTTCCTTGCAGCGGTTCCATTTGGAATTCTGGCTTTTATATTTAGCTTCAAACTTCCTGAAAAGATACTAAAAAGAAGCCACGGTCGGCACGATGGCGATGGGGGAGCCGAAGATTTAGAGGCTGTTGCTGAATCACCAATTTTCATGGTTGAGTAATTTTGATGAATTTCACTTACTATCTGTCAGCCGTCCTGGCGGCAGATAGTAAGGCTCGCTATTGTGCAAAATGTCTTCTCATGGTGTTCTGATATTTGAAGTTGTAGTTTTAATCTGAGGGTTTTATTACAGGTTTGACGTATGCCACGGGTTTACGATTCGGATCCCATGTCATAGGGCTAATTTCTGGGACTAAAGGAACTAAGAGCGTTGTGTCGAATCCCGAGATGGCGAGTTAAGTTACAGAAACGACGCTGATACGGTTCAAACTTGTGTAGGATCCATGAGAATTTCTTGTCACCAGAGAGGTTAATTATTGTCTTCGGCTATTGAAAAACTTGGTCTGTCGTTCCAGAAGGCTGTATGGTCAAAGCGCGCAGATAGCTGGGATCATGCGGATAATCCTGGTCTGGGAAAGGTGGTCTCTGCCGTATTAGACCATGCCAGCCCCGACTCAACCACCGTGGTTCTCGATCTTGGCTGTGGATCAGGTCAGCTGTCGCTACCGTTGTCCAGAGAGGCGAAGTCTGTATTGGCTGTTGATATATCGCCAAAGATGATTCAACTGCTTCAAAACAAGGTGACTAGTTCTGGTATTGAAAACCTTTCGACGCGGGTAGCAAGTATCCAGGAGCTGGATTACCAGCCCGAGAGTTTTGATTTGGTAGTATCCAATTACGCTCTGCACCATTTGAGCGACGATCAGAAGAAATGGGCGGTTGGCAGAGCGTACCAATGGCTAAAGCCGGGCGGCCGAATTGTTTTTGGAGACATGATGTTCGGACGCGGCTCAAGCAAACAGGATCGGGAGATAATAGCTTCCAAGGTCAGTCTGATGTTGCGCAAGGGGCCGGGTGGATGGTGGCGCATAGCCAAGAATTCGGTCAGATATTTGGTAAGAGTGCAGGAAAAACCAATTTCTCGTGAAGCCTGGGAGCGGCTGTTTCAGGAAGCTGGATTTGCTCAGGTCGGTTCAGAGTCAATAGTTGCAGAGGCGGCAATTGTTTTTGGCGTAAAACCACTGCGCTAATTAGCCTTAATCAACTGTGCCAGATTGCCTAAGATCCTCATGGTTTCGTGAAGATCTTTAGCTTGCTGCGCCGCATCAGTGCAAGAATCAACTATCCTAATTTTTGCAGCAGTTGCGTATTGGCCTAGTTGAGGAGGTGACAGTAAGTGAAACCTAGTGAACCCCACAGTACCGAGTTCAATTTTTCATCTACTGCGTCCCTCCGATTGGTCAGCTTTTAGCAACCCTAAGATGTGAAGTCATCGATCTTATTTAAGTTTTCATTTCAGGGTATTTAGCTAATCCTTTCGAGGGCCGTGTTCCGAATCGAAAGGAGGAAAGTTGATGGCTCTTGAGCGCCTCAGCCCCAACACCCGAAAGTTAGCCCCTTATAGAGCCAGTTTCCAATCGATTAGTTGCCAGATTCGTCTGACAGGTGGTGACTATGAGTAATCCAAAACTGCAAGCTACAGGTCTGGGTGCGGCTGACGAAACCATTCGCGGAGGATTTGGTCGAATTACCACCTCTGATGTTCAAAGCCCCAGCATTAAGCGCCGGCTGCTGGCGCTATTGGCAATAATGGGACCAGGCATCATTGTTATGGTGGGTGACAACGATGCTGGAGGGATTACCACATACGCTCAAGCAGGCCAGGCCTATGGAACCTCACTATTATGGACTCTCCCGCTCTTGGTGGTAGTTTTGGCAGTATCTCAGGAAATGGTGGTTCGTCTGGGCGCCGTTACTGGAGTTGGCCACGGAAGACTTCTCAAGGAGCGCTTTGGAAAATTCTGGGCAGTGTTTTCGGTCATAGATTTGTTTGTCCTTAACTTTTTGACACTGGTAACTGAATTTATCGGAGTTCGCTATGCGCTGGGATACATCGGTATCCCGCCTTATGCCTCTGTATTTTTGATGGCCGCCGTTCTTGTGGCAAGCGTGATTAGCGGGAGATTTGAGCGATGGGAGCGGTTTATGCTCGTTCTCGTGCTGGTTAGCCTGGCGGTTTTTCCACTAATGGCTTTGTCACCATTTCGTTGGAGCTCGGTTGCAGTTGGAGCATTATTTCCCAGCATCAAGGGCGGACTCACCTCAACCGCTGTGATATTCATCATCGGAATCGTAGGAACGACAGTTGCTCCTTGGCAATTATTTTTTCAACAGTCAAATATCATAGACAAGCGGATAACTCCACGGTGGATACGGTATGAGCGAGCCGACACGTTTATTGGGTCGCTTCTAACCAATGTTGCGGCTGCGGCGGTAATGGTGGCAGCGGCGTTCGCTTTAGGAGGCGTGACCGGTCAATTCCAGGATGCAGGCGGGTTAATTCGCGGATTCGCACACAGCCTGGGGTCGTTGGGAGGTTACCTATTTGCGCTGGTTTTGCTTGAAGCGTCTCTAATAGGTGCAGCAACCGTTACCCTTTCAACTTCATATGCCTTGGGTGATCTTTTTGGAGTGGACCAGTCGTTAAACCGACCGGTTCGGGATGCAAAGGGTTTTTATGGCTCCTACCTGATCCTAGTAATTCTTGCTGCAGGGATCGTTCTGATCCCACGGCTTCCTTTGAGTTTGATTAACTTAGCTGTTCAGGTACTGGCAGGAGTGTTATTGCCCAGTGCTCTTGCTTTTTTGCTTCTGCTTTGCAATGATAAGGAAATCCTCGGTCCTTGGGTGAACCCGCCCTGGTTAAATGTCGTCGCTACGTTTATTATTGGTCTTTTACTGGAGTTATCGCTTATTTTGACAGTAGTGACGGTTGTTCCAAGTGTAAACGTTCTTTCAATTCTTATAGTGGGTCTCTCACTTGTGGCTCTAGTGACGGTTGGAGTATGGATTTCACAATGGAGATCGAGAAATTCGCGCCCTATCGTGGACAAAGTGGCTCGCCTTAGCTGGTCGATGCCGGCCTCCGCACTTTTGCATCGCCCCCGGGTAAATCGTGGGCGCTCCCTGGTATTGGGTGGCTTGCGCATCTATCTCATCGTGGCGATTGCTTTGATGATTGTCAGTTTTGTCAGGCTTGGAGGTGGCTGATGACCTTCCGAATGACGCAGTGTAAGTTGCCGCTGGTCTAGGTTATACCCGATTTCGTCATGGCGAGAGGACGTCAAAAGACTTACCCCTCGTCTAGCGCTTCTTTTCTGCGTCTCCAGTTGGCTGGTATGGTACGGGAGAGCACATCGTCTACAGTGACGACTCCGAGGATATGTTCTGATGAGTCCAAGACTGCCAAGGCTGCCAAATTGTAGTCAGCCATCGTCACCGCTATATCGGTAAGGTCTGCATCGGGAGAAACCGTGGCGGGATTCATATCGGCAATAAGTGCAGTCACGATCGTTTCTGGCGGCGCCGTTATCAGACATGCCAGTGGAAGCTGCCCAATGAGGCGACGTTGACTGTCTATCACGAAAATTGACCATAAGTTACCTGGAAGTTCTGGCTTCAACCGAAGGGCTTCGCAGCAGGCTTCCACTGTGTCACTTGAGCGGACCGTGATGAAATCGGTAGTCATTATGCCACCAGCAGTATCAGGATGGTAGAGCAGTAGCCTTTTTACATCCTTCTGCTGAGGTTTTGGAATTAAGGCTAAAACGTTTTCCCTTCGGTCTTGGTCCAGTGAAAGCAGCATGTCAACCGCGTCATCGGGTTCCATTGTGCCCAGTAACTCACCAAGTTCATTGTCGGTCTTCTCTCGAAGAGCTTCACGGCGCCTGTTTGGTTCCATTTCTTCGACAACGTCAGCCTCGAATTCCGGATCAGCCTGAAGGGCTCCAAATATCTCCTTCCCTTCATCTTCGGAGGCTTGTTCAAGGAGATCAGCCAGCTGGGCTGGATGAAGTTTGCGGATCTTACCAAGTTCAAGTCTTCTTCGTGCTGTTGGAACGTGGCCAACTAATGGAAGCAGTTCCCGCCAATCTACTACCTGTCTATCCGGACTCGAATGTTTTGAGAATAGCCTGAGACCCAGCCTGTGACTTGTAGCGTCAATTCCAACCGCTTTCCATCCGCCATTATTGATAAAAGCAATGTCACGAGCCATCACGAGCCTGGGTCGATGTCGTGGTCTGGTCCATATCAGATGGTGGTCAAGTAAATCGCGCCCGATAAGGACTTCTCCCGTGCGCCTCTCAAATGGTGAGAACTGATTCAGTGTTTTGGAAGTGATAATCCTTTCGGGTGTCAACTCCCTAATTGCGTGAGTGGGAATGAATATTGGCATATCTTCGATATACACCAGTATGCCAGTGAGGGTTGGGAAACCTGATTCTTCCAGGCGCAACACAATATCCTGGACCTTGCCGATCTCCTGTTGGTCCTCATCAATTGGGGTGCGCAGAAGTTCAGAGAACCACAGCATTTGATTCACGGTGCATATTCTAGCCAGGCATTACGAATCTCCAAGCATAGGACCGATAAAACCTGCGAGATGCGAGCCTTCGGTCAGCTGCTACTTTGGCTTAACTGGATTATTTGAATAACATCTGCAATTCCATAGCTCTCAGTTTGGCAGTATCTCGAAAAATAACTTTTTGATTTCACGTCGGGTAGGCACGGCCCATTACTGGGTCGCACCCCCTAAGAACCAGAGCTGGCGATTTTCACCGCACTCGGCTCAAGCCTTCCAAAGGCCTCATAAAGAGACCCGGTTTTTCACCTTTGCGATACTGACGGCAGCCTTTTCACGCTAGGGTTGGAATGGACAAGGTTGATGCCACTGCAATCGGTCACGCCGGAAGGCGCACA
>JAJZLS010000049.1:28769-35595 GCA_021803345.1 Actinomycetes bacterium | reverse complement strand
GGCTGCACCAACAGCTACCCGTCGTTGAAGTTCGTTCAGATGTGGAAGGAGTACGTCAAAGAATCGCGCGAGCGATTCATCGTTTATCTCCATTCATTCATTATATCACGCGCGTGCTAACATTCGGTGCTTCCTAAGGACGGGACCAGGATACATCTGATCAATTAAATCGCTGGGTGTTTGCAAAGCAAAGGCTTTGTAATTCACTAGGCTGGAAACGGTTTGCTAAAGCTTGGCTCGGACCTCGATGTGCTTATCAACAACTCGCACTTCCCAGCAAGGCTGAGATACAGAAGCAGGTCCTCTGACAACCTGGCCATTGCTGATCCGGAATTGACTTCCATGCCAGGGGCATACAATGCGGTCGCCTTTTACCTCTCCCTCAGCGAGCGGACCACCAGCGTGGACGCAGGTACTTGACAGAGCATAAATCAAATCGTTGTGAGAAATCAACACCACCGGGGTCTCGCCGACGTTGACCTCAAGTGGCTTATCGTTCTTCAATTCTGAAGAGGTGGTAACTTTGGTCCATTCTTCGGTACGATTTTGAAACACGCTGTGGTCTACCCCCATCCCGCGGCGAAGGGTGAGGTGCCCTCCCAGATAGCCAGCGACACCAACTGCTGCAAGAGCTGCTGTACTTAAAACGACTGCACTTTTCTGCTTACCATGACGCCTCTTTAGGTACGAGAGGATTTGAAGGGACAGCGCAGTGGAGTTTGCCAGGGCGTGAACATAACCGACTCTCTGGTCCGGGCCGACAGTGTCCGACCAATCCGAAGCTCCCGATGCTGCCGCTGGAATGGCCGCAAGTATTCCTATCCCCACAAGTTTGCGGGTTGTTGGGTTAGGCGTTTGCGAACCCAATAGGTCGATCACTCCCGCACTGAGCCAAGCCCCGATTGGGAGGTCGGTAGCCATGGGATGGAATTGGTGTCCTAACCAGGTTCCGCTAAGTGCATTTTTGATCAGGCGTGGATGGGTGACTTTTCCGATTATTTTTGCCAGCGGAGTACTGACCTGGTCGATTTCCTCAAAATTCTCTATCGCTTTGATCATGTCATCGAGAACTTTCTTCATCCATACCTCCAAAAGTTTTGGAATTCGCTTTTCTTCTCGGACTTCATCTGTGGGTTAGAGCTATAAGTGACAACCTAGCAAGGAAGCCTGGGTATTTTCAATACTTTCTTTAATCAGCTAAACAAACCTGCAGGTCAGAGAGCCTGCGGTTATTTTCTATTTGCCATTAAATGATATTGTGGTGATCGATACTTTGAGTGCCTTTAAAAACCGAAACCTCACATAGGGCTCCGACTGGATCCATCTCCCAACTTAAAAGAATTCTAAATTGTTGGCTCACAACCGGCCAATCACCTACCATCGGCAAGGGAATTTAGTAAGCTATCGAAGGGTAAATCCAGATTTGCCAATTCGGTTAATCCCATATGATCAAGTTATAACCGATCGTCCTTGATGCCGATTTGGCCAGTTTTCGGGTGATTATTAGATATATCCCGTCAGTAAATGAATGGGAAGGTAAAGAAAGAGGAGAATATGTCAACGCCACTTCAGGCCGCAATAGAGGCAGCAAGGGCAAATCAAGCTTTGGCAGTTGCCGGCCATACGGATATGGTGTGGGGCCACGCTTCGGTAAGGGATCCAGAAGGGCGCGGGATCTGGATGAAGGCTTCTGAATGGGGATTCGAAGAGATCACAGTGGACAGGTTGGTATTGGTAACTCCCGACGGAGAAGTTTTAGAAGGTACCCAAAAGCGTCACATTGAATTTCCAATCCACACTGAAGCGATGCTCGCAAATCCAAGCGTAAATGCGGTAGTACATACACACGCTCCCATGGCAAACGCATTCGCGGCTCTCGATGTGCCACTGCGAGCAATCTCACATGATGGCATACCCTTTGTGCGTCCCGATGTTCCGAGATTTACCAAAACGGGTAATTTGATCCGCACAAGAGATTTGGGAAGAGCGCTTGCTGAAACTATCGGCGATGCCGTTGGCTGCCTAATCCCCCAGCATGGTCTCGTCACAGTTGGACCAGATGCAGCTACTGCAGTCATGAGAGCAGTACTACTGGAGCGGGCTTGCAAGGTACAGCTAACGGCTATGGCGGCTGGAACATTGGCCAGATGGTCAAATGACGAAGAAATCGAAGCCAAAAACTTGGACGTTTGGAATCAGTCCCAGACATATGCAGGTTATAACTACCTGCTAAGGCACACTGCGCCACAGGGAGATTAAAACAACAAGGCCCCAGCAACCAATCCGGACTGGGGCCTTTCGTTGCTATAGCGGGAACCCCGAAAAGATTCTTTTTCCATTGGAGTATTTAAGCTTGATACACGAGATAATAAACCCGTTAGAGTCATCGCGACAATTTCAGTTTTCGAGGCAAGTTGCGCTATCAGACACCGACACTAAAGGCCGACTGCGTTTCGACGCAGCGGCAAGATATCTTCAGGACGTAGCTGCTTTCGACGCCCTTGATGCCGACATCTCAGCAATTGGCAATTGGGTACTAAAACAGAACAACTTTGAGATTCTTACTTTCCCAACCTATGGACAGAAGCTGACTTCTAAAACTTACCTGACAGGGTCGGGACGAGCTTGGGTCGAACGAACCTCGGTAATCTCCGATAAAGACACTGGAAACGAACTGATTGCCGCTCGGGCCCTTTGGGTACTAACAAATTTGAAATCTGGCTCGCCGATATCTGTTCCCGAATCGGTCTACAGCATTTATGGACCTCTTGCCACTCACCACAAAGTCCAAATCCGTAACGGAAAGCGCCCTGAATTACCTTCAGAGAAAAAGAAGCTCAATTGGCAGATCCGCTTTAGCGACCAAGACATCTTAGCTCACCTAAACAACGCAACTTATCTTGAAACTGTTGAAGAGATTTTTTACCTAAATGACATTGAGATAAACTTTCAATCTCAATCCACCTGCCAAGTAACCTACCGGGAATCGACCGCTTGCAACGACCCCGCGGAAGTATTTTACCTGCTTGAACAAAAACAAAATGAAATTAAACTCGAGGTGTATTTCGCCAAAGATGATCTGGTTAGGACAGATATCCAAATACGAATCAATGCTGGTTAGCTCTAGCCTTCAGTCCGTGCTTCATTATGTTTTTCGCTTTCTTGATATCTGCCTCCCTGGGACCATCACCTGAACCTGGAACTTCAAGAATTATTGGCACCTCCCGCAATGTGGGATGGGAAATGAAATTTGCCAAAGCTGATTCCCCTATGAATCCCTGACCTAGGTTCTCATGCCTATCCCTAAATGAACCCTGCGGAACCTTAGAGTCGTTTAGGTGAATACACCCAATTCTCAATAAACCTATAGTTTCATCTATCATTTCCATGACTTTATCTGCCTCGTCAATTGAAGAAAACGAAACTCCGGAGGCAAACAGATGCTGGGTGTCTATGCAGACGCCAATTCTCTGATCACCACCAAGTCCATCAATTATCCTCTTGATCTCCTTAAAGTCCACTCCGACACTTCCACCCTGACCAGCAGTGTTTTCGAGTAGGAGTCTGCAATTTTCGCCCAAACCCGAAATTGCGCTTGAAATCGAGTCTACGATTTGATCCAGCACGGCATCAAGACCCAAACCCTTATGGCTACCCACGTGAAGCACCACAGCTTGAGCCCCAATCCTGAAAGCTGACTCAACGTTAGAAGCCAGTGCATTCTGAGATTTTGAAAATATTCCGGAATCCATCGAGGCCAAATTAATCAGATATGAAGCGTGAGTTACCACCCCGGCCAGCGGTACCGAACTGTCAGACAATCTTGAACGAAAAGTTTCCGCATCCTCATCGCTTATCTTGGTTGACCTCCACATTCGCGGGCTTTGCGTAAAAATCTGCGCGTAGGTAGCACCGATTTCCTTAGCATTATCAAAAGCTTTCAATATGCCACCCGAAGCTGATACGTGGCCCCCAATTAAAAACGAATCCATTTCCCAGATAATAACTCCTCCTTAGAGTCTGATGACCCTGGCGCACCCATTGGTATCGTTGCGGTGAGAATGTGCCAGAGATTTTATTTTTGTATGAGTTGACCTGAAAATCAAATCGTTTTCACAGGACGGTCGTCCGAATTTTATTGCTATCAAACTAGGTCGACCCGACAGCCCCTTCTAAAGCTAATACTGAGACTCAAATCCGGCGCACTCATTACGGATCAATTTGGAAATAATCCCCCAAGTGATTCTGAGCAAAAAAAGGTTCGAGCACAAGGGCACAATATTCTCTCTTTTCTTTTGACGCATACTTAGCAATAACGGTTGGTCAACGCCTCTACCGAAGTTGACAAAATAGATACCACTCTGATATAATTGGTCCGGCAATTTTTTACTACACATTTGGAGCAACGCTCCTAAAGTGAGGTTGAAAATGATCAGGAAACTTCTCTTGTATTCTGTACTGCCAGCAGCTCTTCTTTCGAGCTTCAGTGCACTTGGCCTTGGAGCCCAGACTGAGCTTGCATCAGCTGCCATTCCAGCCACACATGCACAGAACTGTTTCGGAGGTGCCACCTCCTATGGCACTCAGGATAACATCGTCAGTGCCGGCGAGGCCAGCGGGCAGGTTTATCTCGAAGCAGGAGTAAATCCAGGTAGCGCACTACAGTTCTACCGAACTAGCGTCTGCTAAGAGCACTTGCACTAAGTTACAGGTTATTGCCGATATAGATCGGCAATAACCATTTTCGCGCTTCGTGGTCAACGGAAATACTCGAGGCACAATCCACTTCATTTGATTTCATTGACTGGCCTACATAAGTTCCAGAAGCTATCAGATGTATTCAGAAGGTCACGCCGTTCACTTCAAAACCATGAAAACTCTTATGGATCGTAATCAAAATAGCTCGGCGATTATTGGCTTGTGACCATTTCCCGTTAAGAAAACGAGTCCACCTTTTGATTAACTAACGTGCCCAGATCATCGCTTCGACTCTCATGTCGCCGTGAGCAAGTCAGTGATCCCCAGTACTTTTCTAGATTGGCTCAGGATATTTCCGCCTGAAGTTACGACCTCGTAAGGTTCACATCGTCGCATGCTCTAATTGGAACTAAGACTAAGTTAAGCGCTTCAAATGAAACTAAAACTTCCCCACTTGAGCACTCAGCTCCCTTGAAATCTAATTTACCCATGCTGCTAACAGCGATACTTCCAAAACTAATACCTATACCTTCTTCACAACAACAGCGAAGTGTCGCCCTACCGTCTATGTTTAGTAAGTCTGACTTAAGTGAAGTTATATTTAGGTGTTATGGGCAATTAGGATTAACGATCGTGAAATGTTAAATGCTTGCCTCGTGAGCGCAATTGCGCAGTGCCTTGCCTCGACGGCTCGCAAGTGATCGACAATAGCGGCATGGAGAGAAGATGTCTTCGCGTATTGAAGTTGAGTTAACAAGTCAGAAAGCTGACGGAATATGGACCTGGAGAGCAGCTGGAGCCAAAGAGCCCAGAGGAACCCTCGAGGGTTCTTTGCTTTACGAAGGAGCAAAAGTCGGAGACGTTGTTCGGGCTGAAGTCGTCTTTGAGATTGACGGGATTACCGTCGAGTCAATCATGGCGCCCAAACCCAAAAAGGTGGACTCAAATCTACTAGAGCTAGCAAGCCGGGAGCCAGTGTCTTTTCTAACTCGTACAGTATCGGGTAGAGACCGGGGCAACCGCAATGGTGATCGCAGGCCACCTAAAGGTAAAGCGCGAAATCCGAGATCGCTAGAGGAGGTTGGGTCAGACGGTGCTACCCGACGTAAACCAAGGGACGATCAGCGCCATCAACGAACAACTTCTGGGTCCACAGACCCATCACAAAATAAAGCAGAAAGAAAGCCAGGACAAGAACCGCAGGAACGGAAATCCCAGAGACGACAAATTCCTAAAGCTGCTCCAGTAAGGTTCAAGAAATTGACGCCTAAAAATACCCATCGAGCTAAAGCACTTGAAAGCATTGCGCCAGAGCATTTGCCAATAGCTGAACAGCTACTAAAGGGCGGTATTCCTGCGGTGAGACAAGCCCTTGCTGTCCAAAATGAAAAAGCGATTGCCGAAGGCAAGCCAACCGTGCCTGAATCTGCTTTACTGGCAATCGCAGAACCCATGTTGCCAGCTCTAAAACTCGCAACATGGAAAGATCGGGCAGAAGAAGCCACCCGTATTGCCCCAGAAGCTTCTCTAAGAGATTTGCGGTCTGTGCTAAGTGCTGCCGAACTAATCAAACATGACGAGGAAACTCGGGCAATGCTTGAAAACCTCAAAGAATTGACTAAGGCTAGGGCAGAGAGTCTTTCGACTGAATGGATCTCAGAGATAAAAGAAAACCTCTCTGGTAAAAGGGTCATAAGAGCGGTGAGGCTATCCTCAAGACCACCAGAACCTACTACCAAGCTTCCGCCTGAACTTGCTGAGGAGCTCACAGAAGCTGTAGACAATATGATGTCTCCAGAGACCCCGTCAGATCGCTGGATGGCGCTTATCGAAGCTCTTGCACTCTCGCCCATTAGGCGTCAAGTTCATCCAAAGGGTTTACCTGAAAACGCGTCGAGTCAGCTAATTGAACTTGCCAAAGAAAATTCGGGCAGGATCCCTTCACTGGCGCAGATGTTGGGAATAGCAATCCCACCGCCGCCTAGGCCTCGGAAGAAGATTGTTGCAGATGCTCCAGTTGCAGATGCTCCAGTTGCAGATGCTCCAGTTGCAGATGCTCCAGTTGCAGATGCTCCAGTTGCAGATGCTCCAGTTGCAGATGCTCCAGTTGCAGATGCTCCAGTTGCAG
>JAJZLS010000049.1:0-28759 GCA_021803345.1 Actinomycetes bacterium | reverse complement strand
GTTGCAGATGCTCCAGTTGCAGATGCTCCAGTTGCAGATGCTCCAGTTGCAGATGCTCCAGTTGCAGATGCTCCAGTTGCAGATGCTCCAGTTGCAGATGCTCCAGTTGCAGATGCTCCAGTTGCAGATGCTCCAGTTGCAGATGCTCCAGTTGTAGATGCTCCAGTTGTAGATGCTCCAGTTGTAGATGCTCCAGACGAACAATAAACATTGTTATTAAACGAACACAACCTGGTCTCTCACAAAAAGAGACCAGGTTGTGTTACAACATCGAACAGTTAGGCAAACAAAGGCTGAGTTACATATCAGCTACCCAAGGGCTTATGCATGATCAGTGAACGGGCAACCAGTCCCCTTGACTCGCAAAAATTTTTGCTATGCCTGTCGCCGGGAAGCACCTGGATTTCAATTCCTGTTGAACCCTTGTCCGCCGACCATTTCTCGCAACTGATGTAAAGTTGCTTACCAAGACCCTTGCCTCTCAAATCCTTTCTTACGATTAATGCGTTTATTACACAAAACCTTTGGTCGAGATTATTGAGATATAACTCAGCCCAGATTAATCCACCGAGATTCCCTTCCCATAGAATCCCACGGAAGAAAATATCCTCATTAGCTGTGTCGAGAAAATTACTCTTTAACTTTGACTGATTGAATAGTCCTAGTAATTGCGGTCCGCCTCTCTTGGATGACAGTTCATCCAGAGCGGATTCCATAAATTCACTAAGATCGTCAAAATGAATATCGCTCCCCAAACAAAGCTCTAGATATTCACTACTTGGCATTACTATCTAAACTTTGCCTTCTGATCTCAATTGCACGCAAGATGCTAGAACGGTTTCTATGAGAAGCCTCGTAAATTGACACTGAAACCAGTTCTGCGGAGGTTAACGAATTTAGACGAGCGATAACCTGCTGCGCAGATAACGTGGTGTACCCGGCAATAGGCAAATCGTCAGCAACCTGGGACGTTCCTTTTGAGCCCTTAGGCCTAGTGGACCGCGCCTTAAGGGTTTCGTTAGTTGCTTGATTCGGTCTAACCTGTGCCACATCGGCCGCGTCGGATAAGTTGACTTCCTCACCCGAGTCAAAGAGTTGGAAAACTAGCTCTGAAATCTGATCTACCAAATCCCCAGACTTCTTACGCAACTCACTCTCGGCTCCCTTGACTGCAAATTGGCCGACAAACTTGGCTACACCTAATTTTGGTTCCAGCGTGGCCTTTCCCTTTTCAACAATTCTTGGGAAAGTCTCTTGGATTTCGCTTACAGCCCCAACAACCGCGAATAACCCAGTTTCTAATGCGTCCAGAATCGTTGATTTTGCCACCGGTACTCCTAGCTGAAATATTTAAAGGGCGCCTACACGCAATCCCTACAAAACATCCTATCCTTATCGGCTACCTGACTTCGATTCTTCACAAGAAAGCAGCTCTGACATACGAATTCATCAGGCTGCTTGGGCAACACCCTGAGCGCAATGTCAGCCCTGTCGTCAAGGTCGTCGTATTCCTCGTCCTCATCCTCTTCATCTTCGTCGTCAACTACGAGACGCTCTTTTAGGATATCATCCAGACTGGCTTCAACATCATCCTCGTCCTCATCCTCTTCATCGTCTTCTTCTTCGTCGTCCCCGCGTCGTGGCGCAACAACCTTTGGCTCAGGCTTTGCCGTAGCCACCAGAAGATCATCCAGGACATCTACCTCATCTTCATCACCTAGGTCATCAGCGAGGTCATCATCGTCAAAATCTTCTGCTAGATCCTCATCTTCCTCAAAATCCTCTTCGGGAAATTCCGCAAATGCTAGGCCTTCCTCTTCAGGTTCAGCCTCATCCTCATCGACGACCTCATGAACCTCGAGATCGTCATCTCCATCGAAATCCTCTTCATCGAGGATCTCATCATCTTCAAATTGTTCGTCTAAATCGTCAACCATATCTATCCTAAAATTTGTACTTTGGCGCCGAATTGTACCCGGTAATACCACCCAACACTGCCGTTTTGAGCCAAGTTGACTTATAAAACATAAAATTGCCGAAAGTATTTCCAGATCCCAAAAAGATTTTTCAATAATCTAATTCGAAGGATCCTGGATCTTCCTCTCCTCTCGCCGCAACGATGATAGTCGACCCAAACGATATTGGTCCAAATCAACGAACACCATTGATCTCGCAATATTCCTGTGATTTGCAATATTTGCAATACATTCGAACATTTTTTGCGCTACCTTGCGGTATTCGCTGTGTCCTTGGGGAGATGACCGCAGTTCAATCAAGTGCATCGCTTCTCTGGCATTAATTTCGAGTAAGAATCTTATTCGGTATCCCATTGGAACTGCGTAAGAACTTACTTTTGTACCCAAGATCGGCAACATATGATCATATAAGGTTCTTGCTCTTTCAAGGAGTCCAGTGTATTCTTCTTCAAGTCCGAAATCGCTAATTAATTCCGGAATTGAATAACCAAGCGAGACCCCCAGATCCTGCCATTCGATACTCAATATCCTGTGTCGCTGCAAATCCCTGAATGCCCCGTAGTCGCACTCAACCTCGAATAGGTAACTCGTTTGCTCAAAAGCACGTCCCGGCTTGTGTCGCCTATTTTCACGATTTCCGACATACCTAGTGAATAAGTCGCAAAGCTCACTTTCGGATAGATCGGCAGCAACTTTTACAGCGTCACTCATCTCAAATCGACCAAGTTCAAATAGAATGCCAGCAGCAACATCGCGTTCACCGCCGGTTTGGTACCGTATAAGCCTTACAGCTGTACCATCACCGTCACGAGAATCCACCTGCCCGTAAGACACAGCCGTCTGCGCCTCTTTGGTTGCCAGTTCAAACGTCAATCCGTCTAACGAGCCCGATCTAGTTGCCAAATAATCCACCCAGACTCCACCACGATCCGACCTGTCTAGCCTGGTAAGAAAAGCTGGAATGACCTTATCCAGCTCCTGTTTGATCAGTTCGGCATATTCCCGAACCTCAGCCAGCCGTGAGGAGCGCATTCTCATTATCAGCATCTCGTACGCCTGGGCTGAACCGTAAATGCCAACATTCGAAAGGACGGCTGCGGGGAGCACACCTCGGACTGCATCCAGCGCAACAGCCCTCACTGAGGAATTGTAAATGAAATCAGAATCTTGAGCCTCTTTATAAGTCGTCGCATAAACCGACTGCTGAACTTCTTCGAATAGCTCCCTATAGCCAGCAAATAGATGATCGACCGTAGCACGGAACTCAGACTCTAGTCCGGCTCGAACTACCTCGTCGGGAACAAAGTACTTGAATTGACCATCCGCCATTGGCTTGTCATAGGGCACATAACGGGTCGACTGCTCTAAATATGCCATTAAGCGGCCGCGCTCAAGTACCTTGGTCAGGATATTCGATGCTTGTTCACAAGCTAGGTGAACCCCTCCAAGCTGTGCTACTGAATCGTCACCGTACTCAGAAAGCATCCTTTCATACAACCGCTCTGCGCGCTGCAGGCCCACCTCTCCTACTGGATTAACAGCGAAGTCGACCGGATTGTAAAATTCATCTAAAAATAAGCGCCTAAGCGACTTAGCTGACCTGCTATACCTGGCAAATAAAGCTCCCTTTACGACTTCTGGAAGATTTATCAAGGCGAATACGGGCTTATCTAAGTTGGTAAAATACCTGGAAAGGACTAGTGACTCTTCTTCTGTAAAAGATTCGGCGAGATAATTCCACATATTGCCCCAAAGCATAGGACAACTGAGCCTACGTGCGCCCAGTAATGGTGCAAAAAAAAGGATTAATTTACAATATGGCTGTCTAATAATCGCGTTATTAAACTCGAATCTCAGTCACCTAATTCGGATTCCATATCGATCCCAACAACCGACGAAGCCTCAACCACACCCCTCAACAAAGCTGAGACAACAGAATTGGCATTGTCAGCAGTTTCTGGGTTAGGTGCCAATAACGCAATTTGCCTCGCTAAATCTATCAATTGTTTTATATTTCTAACGAAATCGCCAGGCGACATTTGCCCCGTACTCAAGACTGAGTCAAAACTCTCTCCCTTAGCCCACATGTAGGCCATTTCCATAAAACCCGGATCCACTTCGCGTGTCAGTGGAATGCTCATAGCTGCCTCTTCGGCTACAAGATCGTCCCACAGATGAGCCACCCTTGAATAAAGCCGAGCCAGATCCGAATTTGGAAATGCCGGAAGATAGCGCGTCTGCCCTCTACCCTCGTATGTGAAAATCGACAGCACTGCTGCCAGGCTGCACGTGTCAAGGGAATCAAAAATATTGTTTTCCATTGCCAGACATACAAGAAGATCTGACTCATGATATAGATTGGCCAGTCTGCTGCCGGACTCGGTCAAGACCCACCCATCTAGAAATCCCCTCCCTGCCAGAATTGCAAGCACTCGATCAAACTGTCGAGCCAATGATTCTGCCTGGGATTTCACCTTGGTTTTCACTTCGGAAATCCTTCTTTCAACTCTCTCGAACTGGCGCTGGGCCAGCAGGTGATCCTTGAAGTCCGGACATTGAGACAGTCTCTTTTCAAGTAGCTCATACTCCCTGCGCCGGACGGTAATTTCCCGAAGTTCAGATCGCTCAGGATTGACCGCCATCAGTGGTTCCGCCAGGGAAAGATCTGGCAGATCCAACCCCACAAGAGACTCCGCCAAATAGCTGGTGAAATCAGCTGAGTGAGGATCAAAAGGTGTCTTAACCGGGATCCTTCCAATTGGCTTGGGAGGATAATGAAAATCACCCCCGGAAAAACTGTGCCGAAGTCCACCACTGTCGACAATACCCACCGCAATGCGACCGTTTTTTCGCCTAGACGTCCACGCAACTGCTGCCCTGGTCATTTGATCCGGATCCTCAGATTCAAGCGCTAAAACATCGCCGGGGACCAGCTGCTCAAGCGCTCCCAGTACATCCCGTGGGGCACCTGCTTTTTTAATTGGAACATTCTTTTTGTAGATACCCTGTTTTATGGCACTACGAAGTTCGAGATATCTGCTGACGCTTCCCAACTCGCAGTGACCCTTGCCTTCCAACTCTGTCCGCTGACTCTGGAGCCTGGATAATTCGGCTTCCAGGTGAACAATATCGGCGTCAGATCGATACTGGGCAAATGAAAGGTTGAGAAGATGGTGGGCATTTTCAGGAGTAAAACCTTTCACCAGATTGGCGGCCATGTTATAGGTGGGCCTAAAGGAAGAAGACAGAGGATATGACCTATTGGTAGCCAGGGATGCCACTTGCGAAAACGAGATAAGGGGAGACCAAAGAACTGCGCAATATCCCACCTCATCGATACCTCTACGACCTGCCCGTCCAGCAAGCTGCGTATATTCTCCCGGTAGCAAGGTTTGGTGGCGCTCACCGTTGAACTTAGTTATTTTCTCGATTACAACAGACTTGGCTGGCATATTTATGCCTAAAGACAGCGTTTCGGTGGCAAATACCACCTTTACCAACGACCTGGCGAAACAAGCTTCCACCGTCTCCTTAAATGGCGGGACCATACCGGCGTGATGTGAAGCTATTCCTGACTCAAGAGCATTTAACCATTCTGTATAACCGAGTGCTTTGAGATCGTTCTCGCCCAGGGCTTGAACCTTGGATTCCGCAATTTCACGTATCGCCTCCCTCTCGTGCGGGCTGGTAAGACGCACACCGGCATACAGGCACTGTCTAACAGCCTCATCACACCCGTTTCGGGAAAAAATAAAATATATTGCCGGCAAAAGCCCTAGGTCGGAAAACTCCTCAACCACGTCCACTCGCCTGGGAGTGTAAAGTCTCCTCTTGCGATTGGCGTGATTCCGGAACTGTGTTACTCCCGGGCTATCGAACCTGGAACCCTCAGGATTTATCTCTCCATTGATTTCGGTGGGAAGCATCAAGATTGAATCTGATTTAGAGCGTCCCACCAGATAATAGTGATTCAGATCAACCGGGCGCTTCTCCTCAATAATTGCCGCAGTGGAACCCCTGACCGTACCAATCCACTCCGCAAACTCTTCTGCATTCGATACCGTCGCAGACAGACAAACCAGATCCACTTCTAGATCCAGATGAATTATCACCTCCTCCCAAACTGCCCCACGGTAAGGATTCTGAAGATAGTGAACCTCATCCAAAACAACGTACGCCAAATTCGAAAGTTCTGACGAGCCGGCATAGATCATGTTCCGCAGTACTTCTGTGGTCATAACCACAATTGATGCGTAGGGACGAATAGTATTGTCACCAGTCAGCAGTCCCACTGACTCAGCACCATAGTATTCAGAAAACTCCAGGTATTTCTGATTGGAAAGTGCTTTGAGAGGAGTGGTATAAAAGGTCCTTTTGCCAAGACCGAGCGACTTTTCAATAGCATATCTTGCAACCACAGTCTTTCCAGAACCAGTAGGTGCAGCCACTAAAACCGACTTACCTTCTTCCAGAGCAGCTATCGCCCGATATTGAAACTCGTCTAGCTCAAATCCCATTCGGTTAGCAAATTCTGTTTGGACTGACATCATTCTTCCGCTTCTAAAGCTCACTCAACGCTAACCACGTCCAACTAATACAGTTTATAACCTAAGAGGAGTCCGACTTTATTGTCTGAGTATCCGGGCTAACCCTGCTCTTAGATCGTAGAACCACTCTTCCTATCAAGATGGCTATTTCGTAAAACAAAACCATCGGTATTGCCATCGCAAATAGCGAAAAAGGATCTGACGACGGGATGAAAATCGCATCAGCCGTAAAGATGATTACAATTGCCCACCTTCTAAAAGAACTCAGCCGCTTTGGAGTTACCACCCCCGCCAATTGGAGCGACACCAATAATACTGGAAACTCAAAAGCCACCCCAAACGCCACCATTAGAAGCAAAAGCAGATTCAAGTAGCTGCTTGGGCTGTAGATCTGCTTCAAATGGGGTCCTGCCGCCCCGGAAAGAAAGCGAAGCGCATGCGGGAAAGTTAGAAATGCTACGAAGGCTCCAAAGGCAAACAGGGCAAGAGAAAAGATAATAAACGGAATAGCATATCTCTTTTCCTTCCTATGAAGTCCGGGGGTTACAAAGCGCCACAATTCCCACAGAATTACAGGTAAAGCCAGTACAATACCGCCATAGAGCGATACTTTTATTCGCAGCGCAAATCCATCAAGTGGCCCAGTCACATAAAGATTGCAGTGATTTCCACCCACAATGCTACAGTAAGGCGAAAGGAAGAAATCAAGTATTGAGTTATATGCTATATATGCGAAAATTCCAGCAATAAACACGGCCACAATGGAAATCGCTAATCTTTTTCGCAACTCGGCCAAGTGCTCAAGAAAAGTCATCTCAGACTTTGATCTAAGTTTCTCTTCTCTCGTGCTTCGATCCACCAATTAATTCAGCCTCGGATCACCGTAGATGTATCCACTTTCCTGCTCTCCGACACCCCACCCAGAACTATTTTCCGGCTGGACCGAATCGAAAGGCCTTTTGTATTGATTGGCTGTCCCGTCGATCGAAACATTCGCCGATTGAGTCGGCTGCTCTGTACCTGAAAATACCGACTGGACAAATCCACTAACCGAAGTTGAAGCAGAGGTAAATGTCTCAGAAAAAGGAGCTGCCACAGTATTAATCTGACTCACGGCACCATTGACCTCAGCCTGAAGACGGGCTTTAATACGCTGGAACTCACCCCACCACGCTCCAGCCTGCTTGACAAAACCAGGCAGTTTGTCGGGACCAAGCACCAGTAGTGCCACAATCAATATAATTGCAATTTTGGTCGGGTCTAGATTGCCCACATTTTAGATAGTAGTTTGAGATTTCGCACTATTTACAATTCGGTTTGCTAATTGGGAGGTTTTACATAAATAACTTGAAATTACTTAACGGCCAGTATCGAACAAATACCCTTCCAACTATTAATTTTTCTGAGATCGGCCCGAAATAACGGGAATCTTCTGAGTTCTGTCGGTTATCGCCCATGACCCACAAGTGGCCTGGCGGTATTTTTGTCTTAGGTACGCCAGTTGTAATCGTCCCCGGTGGAAGGTAGGGCTCGGCAAGTGGTTTGCCATTCACATACAGCTTTCCATTGGCCGACCAGACTGTATCCCCGGGCAAACCCACCACTCTTTTTACCAGATTCTTTATGGCAGGATTGCTTCTATCATCCGGAGGAGTCCTAAATACAATGATGTCCCCTATGTGCACTGGATGGAAATCATAGGCAAGCTTATTGACCAACACTCTGTCGCCAATCGGCAAAGTGGGGATCATGGACCCCGATGGTATGTAATAAGACTCGAACACGAAACCTCGGATAACTATTCCGAAAATTATCGCAATTACAATGATGATTGTCAGGTCTCTTATATTGCGTTTTGCATTTTTAGATAGTTTACTTTTTGACGACAGCCCAGAACTAGCCGAGGACTCATGTTCTTCCAAAACAAATTACCTTCCTAGAGGCTCTCTATAAGCCTATCAACACGTTCATCTTCGGATTTGAACGGATCCTTTAGCAAAACAGTTCGCTGTGCCTGATCATTCAGCTTCAGGTGAACCCAATCTACAGTAAAATCTCTCTTCTTTTCCTTCGCCCGGGCAATAAACTCACCTCGTAATTTAGCCCTTGTGGTACTGGGAGGTAGAGTCTCTGCCCTTGCAATTGCTTCATCATTTACTACACGATCCACCATGAAGCGATCCTGAAGTTTGTAGAAAACCCCCCGGCTTGAGTTTACGTCATGGTACTGCAAATCAAGCAAAGATACCTGAGGGTGTGAAAGACTGAGACCATGCTTGGATCGATACGACTCGATCAGGTTATGTTTTATAACCCAATCGCATTCCCTATCGAGAGTCAAAGGATCCTTCTCAATGCCCTCCAAGACATGCTCCCACATCTCCAGCGCCTGCTCTTCCTCATCCGGAAGGCCACCTCGCTGATCTGAGTATTTTCGGGCCTTCTGGCAATACTCCTGTTGGATTTCTAAAGCTGTAAGCTCCCGCCCATTGGCCAGCCTTACCTTCCGTTGACACGTTATATCATGACTGATTTCCCGTATCGCACGAATCGAGTTCTCCAGCGTTAGATCCCGGAGCACGAAATTTTCATCCTCCAGCATCCTCAACATTATTGCCGTCGTTCCAACCTTTAAGAAAGTGGAATATTCGCTCATATTGGAATCGCCAACGATAACGTGCAGCCTTCTGAACTTCTCCGCGTCAGCATGAGGTTCATCCCTTGTATTAATGATAGGCCTGGACCTGGTTGTGGCAGAGGATATGCCTTCCCAGATATGTTCAGCTCTCTGCGATATGCAAAATATCGGACCCCTGGCAGTCTGAAGAACTTTTCCAGCCCCCACGTAAATCTGCCTTGAGACCAAAAATGGTATCAACACCTCGGCATATCTCGAAAACTCATCCGACCTCACCGTCAAATAATTCTCATGACACCCATATGAATTGCCAGCCGAATCAGTATTATTCTTGAACAGAAAGATCGAGCCCTTGATTCCCTCTTCCCGCATTCTTGTCTCAGCAGAACTAACCAGGTTCTCAAGAATTCGCTCTCCAGCCTTATCATGGGCCACTAAATCAGAAATAGAATCACATTCAGGTGTGGCATATTCCGGATGAGACCCAACATCGAGGTAAAGACGGGCACCATTTTCCAAGAATACGTTTGAAGATCTACCCCAACTCACTACCCTCCGAAAAAGATACCTTGCAACCTCATCGGGAGACAGCCGCCGCTGGCCGCGCAAGGTACAAGTAACGCCGTACTCGTTCTCAAGTCCGAAAATACGACGTTCAAGTGTCACTTGCTACCCAACTTTCACGAAAGAGCTGATTCTATTGCCTTGATATCCAATCTATCAAAAGCTCTTCGGCCATTACTTCGATTCAGAACCGCTACTTCAAGATCTCTTGAACTAAGAGCGCGATCTGGTCCACCCAAAGCTTTTATAGCTGACTTCAAAGCATCAGGCAAAGACCAATCGGGCATAAATTCGTTGCCAAACCTCTCCGCTATTGCTTCAGCGTCTCCACCCAACACGGTAAAACTGTTCTCGTCCATAACCGTGCCATCATAGAGAATGTGAAATAGCTGACTTGGCTGATCGCTGTTTCCTAGCTCTGCGACAAGGATCTCGACCTCCAAAGGCTTCATCTCGTGGGTAAAAACCTGACCCAGATATTGTGCATACACATTTGCAAGGGACCTGGCATCAACATCGTCCCGAGAATAGGTGAATCCCTTGGTATCGGCATGGCGAATTCCGGCAACCCTGAGTTGATCGAACTCGTTGTACTTTCCTACTCCGGCAAATGCAATTCTGTCATAAATCTCGGAAATCTTATGCAGGGATCTGGAAGGATTCTCCGCACAAAGAAGTACTCCGCCTTCAAATACCGTGCCAATCAGCGATCGACCTCTAGCAATACCTTTCCGGGCATAATCTGCCCGGTCTTTCATTACCTGCTCTGGGGCAACATAAAAAGGGACGGTCACTAGTTACCACCTGCGCTCGACTTAGAAGCTACTAACGCCTGTGAAGCAGCTGCCACCTCAGATTCCTCCACTCTCGCAAATCCGGTTCTTTCCACCGTAGCAATAATTGGATATATTCCCCTAACCAGGTCTGGGCCGCCAGTGGCACTGTCCTCGTCCGCAGCTTCATAAAGCGCAGAAATTGCTAGCCTCACAGCTTCATCGCGAGTCATTGCATCTCGAAATCCCAACTTCACCGTTGTCCGAGCATCTTTTCCGCCAGATCCGATTGCATGATAAGCAACCTCTTCATAGCGGCCACCAGTCACGTCGTAGGTGAATATCCGCCCTATCCTTCTTTGAAGGTCCCACCCGGCAAATAATGGCACCACTACAAGTCCCTGCATTGCCATAGATAGATTTGATCTAATCATCTGCGAGAGTTGATTAGCCTTCCCTTCAAGACTCAAAGTGACACCTTCAACCTTCTCGTAGTGTTCCAGCTGAGTCTGAAAAAGCCTGACCATCTCTACAGCCGGACCTGCAGCCCCTGCAATTCCAACCGCCGAATATTTATCGGCCGAAAATACCTTCTCTATTCGCCGATGTGCTATAAAGTTGCCTTCCGTCGCCCGCCTGTCACCAGCCATGACTATACCGTCGCTATACCTTAGGGCAACGATGGTAGTTCCGTGGGGAATAGAGGCTTTAGTTACCATAGATTCCAAATTTGATGATTCAAACCTATTTACATGACTACTCAAATTGCCACGCTGCTTCGTCAAAAGATTGACGAAGCTTGGACCCGGGTCCTCATGGGCCTGAAATATTGGCAATGTCACCTAAGCACCTCTCAAATCGCGTTCAAATTACATCTATCCCATAACCAGATTACTTAGTTTATTCTCCACCCTTTTGTACATAATTCCTAACGAACTCTTCTGCGTTGTCTTCAAGGACTTCATCTATTTCATCGAGTAGGTCGTCCAAGTCAGCCTTTAGTTTTTCAGATTTCTCGGAACTTGCCGGTACAGCCTCCTCCTCGACCTCCTGATCGCCTCGATGAGTTGGAGTCTTCTTCTTTAATTCTCGCTCAGCCATATAAACCTCCTTATGATCCGAGACTATCCAGCAATTGCCATGGAGTCGCACATTCTTCCAATAACTTTCCCACATGCTTCCGGCTTCCCTTTAGCGGATCCATCATTGGAACCCTGCGCAATGGGTCAGCACCTAAATCAAAGATCATCGAATCCCAGTTCGCTGCCGCTATATAGTCACCATACAGTTCCAGGCATTTACCTCTAAAATATGCCCGAGTTTCAGGTGGCGGCTGAGATACAGCGTTTTTGACTTCATTATCTTCGACAAGCTTTTTGACCCCCAGCCTATAAAAGAGGGACTTATTAGGCCTGATATCATGATATTGAAGGTCAATAGCAGCCAGCTTGGGGTCATCCCAGGATAACTTATTCCTATCTCTATAGGCAGTAACCAGCCTGTATTTGGCAACCCAGTCCAGGGTTCCTGCCAAAGAAAAGCGATCGGTTTCAAGGCCGTCTAATACTTGTCCCCATAACTGCAACACCGCATAACCATCATCGTCCGGAGCTACTGCACCGAAACCAATCTTCTCGCCGTATTCGCAAGCTCTCTCGAAAATCGCCCTCTGGATACCCAGCGCGGTTATTGTCTTACCAGACTGCAGCCTCAGAGGCTCAGACAAAGTTAAGTCACACGACACCTGCCGCAAAGCAGCAACCGGATTGACAAGCGACAAGTCGAGGTCATCCATGTAACCATCTTCAATCATAGACAAGACTATCGAGGTGGTTCCGACTTTGAGATAGCTTGAGACTTCCGACATATTGGCATCACCAAGAATCACATGAAGACGCCGGTACTTAGAAGCATCAGCATGAGGCTCATCGCGGGTATTTATAATCGGCCTTTTGAGGGTGGTCTCTAACCCAACCTCCTCTTCAAAAAAGTCAGCTCTCTGAGACAACTGAAACGGAACCTCAGCCTTTGACTTCTGCGCCGTTTCCGAGCCCACCTTTCCTGCTCCAACAACAACCTGTCGGGTGACAAAGAATGGTGTCAGGTATTTCACGATTTTAGAAAACGAAAGCGCCCGATCCATGAGGTAATTCTCATGGCATCCATAAGAATTCCCCTTTCTGTCCGAATTATTTTTATAGATAACTATTTCCTGACCGAAAGATGGAGCTCTTTTAACAGCTTCCATAGATTCCCTAAGCACTTCTTCCCCGGCTCGATCATAAATTACTGCTTCCCGGGGTGAAATACATTCGGGAGATGAGTACTCAGGATGGGCATGATCAACGTAATACCTGGCCCCATTTGTTAGTACCGCATTAACCAAATGGGATTCCACCTCCGACGATGGAAAGCTCTCCTGCGAAAAACCGCGTGCATCGTTACCGGGAGTCTCATCGACGTAGTCCCAGCCCACATTGCCCTGCAATTCGTTGATATAGGCATTGATCAAAACGCTCGAGGCTGTAATCGGATTAGCGTCCTTTACGCCGCTTACAGCAATACCGTATTCCGTCTCAATGCCACAAACTTTCGAGACTGCCATACCTGAACCTTATCGCTATCTGAACCCTATAATGCCAATAAACCGCTAAAGAGGGGGATTATTTAATAACCCTAGGTCTTTTCCCCTATGAAGTTGCCTCAGCATGCCAAAAGATTGGTCAAAGATAGCCTCAGCCAATTCTCCCAGATTAAATTCTAGAAAGGTCGTTGACAATCAATCTCCCAAGGTCGCTACAAGTACTGCCCGGTGCCCACCTTTTCGATGGATCTGCCACCGCTTGCATCCATACCGTTTGACACCAAAGTGCGAACATACACTATGCGCTCGCCCTTCTTGCCAGATATCTTGGCCCAGTCATCAGGGTTAGTGGTGTTCGGAAGATCCTCATGCTCTTTATATTCTTTAGCAATCGACTCGATAAGGTCAGAAGTTCGGATTCCGCTGGGATCTCCCATGATCGCCCGTTTTATCGCCAGCTTTTTGGCCCGCCTAACAATGTTTTCGATCATCGCCCCTGAAGAGAAGTCCTTGAAATAAAGGATCTCCTTATCTCCATTTTGATATGTCACTTCGAGAAAACGGTTAGCCTCATCGGTCCGGTACATCTCCTCTACAGTCTTTTCGATCATGACAGAAATAGCCTTATCGGGGTCGCCACCACCGAGAGTTTTGACCTCCTCCTGATCAATCGGCAGTTCAGAAGTGAGATATCTGGCGAATATCGAAGCTGCTGCAGCTTCGTCAGGTCGCTCAATCTTTATCTTCACATCCAGTCGGCCCGGGCGCAAAATGGCGGGGTCAATAAGATCCTCTCTATTTGAAGCCCCGATTACAATGACGTTCCTAAGCGCTTCGACACCGTCGATCTCTGCTAAAAGCTGTGGGACAATTGTGGACTCCATATCCGAACTGATTCCAGTACCTCGCGTTCTAAACAACGAGTCCATCTCATCAAAGAAGACTATGACTGGAACGCCTTCCTCGGACTTTTCACGGGCCCGCTGGAAAACAAGCCTTAATTGCCTCTCAGTTTCACCGACATATTTATTTAAAAGTTCGGGTCCCTTGATATTAAGGAAATAGCTCCTCACGCTGGAGCTTTGGTTCAAGCTGGCGACTTTCTTGGCCAGCGAGTTAGCCACAGCCTTGGCGATAAGAGTCTTACCGCAGCCAGGGGGGCCATATAAAAGAATTCCCTTGGGTGCCGGCAGTTTGTACTGGCTAAAAAGCGCACGATGCAGAAACGGAAGCTCAACAGCATCGGTTATCTCTTCAATCTGGCTATCAAGTCCACCCACGTCTTCGTAGGTCACGTCAGGAACTTCTTCCAGAACCAGCTCTTCCACCTCGGGACGGGGCAACTTTTCGAGAAGTAGATTTGTACGCGAGTCGAATAGGACCGTGTCCCCTACTCTCAATTTGGTTGACTTCAGTTCATCAGAAATTTCAGCAACTCGCTCTTCATCGGCGCGACCGAGAATAAGTGCCCTGGTATCGTCCTCCAGGATGTCCTTGATTGTTACGATTTCTCCAACCACTTCACGTTCACGAACCTGGATCACTGCAAATGACTCGTTCAGAGCCACCTCCTGGCCAGATCTCAGAGCTTCAATATCTATATCTGGGTGAACGGCAACACGCATCTTGCGTCCGGAGGTAACAATATCGACAGTATCGTCGTCATTACGGTGCAGAAACACACCATAGGCGGACGGAGGCTGGGTGAGTTTCTCAACCTCTTCCCTCAGGGTGGCGATATGCTCTCTGGCCTGCTGTAAGGTAAATGTAAGTTTTTCATTGCGCGACAATGCTTGAGTCAGCTGACCATTAACTTCAAGCAGCTTCTCCTCGAGTGCGCGTACCCGTAGTGGGGCATCTTGAAGCCGCCTTCTAAGATCTGCGATCTCTTCCTGGAGCGAAATTAGCTTATCGGCCGCGGACATCTCTTGACTGTTCCCTGGATTATTTTGCTCATTTTCCATAGATGCCTTCACCTCCTGTCACACACACCAAACTACACCATCGGAAATCCTATTCTGGATATTACGGTGCTCTCCAAATCCTGTCTAGCACGAATCCCGAGCTGCCAATGCATATATCTTGATTATTTTTTTATTTAGGCCGATCCTCATACTAAGAAGGTTATCAAGGCCCAAAATTTGGCCCAGAGCAGAAAAACAACCGCCGGTTCAGTTGATATCCACCCTAAAACTATTTTTCTAAAGTGTTTCCATAACTAAAAATAGCCTTATCCAATAGTTTATGCTGCCTATGCGATATAGCCAGGGCGCCTGCCGATCTCATCGGAGCGACTAGATTAACAAGGCAAAAGTTTTACTCTGAAGTAGAGGAAAAGCTCTCACATTTTGACAATCATGAGAGGATTAGGATATGAAGGTCTGGATTGACCAGGATCTATGTACCGGCGACGGGCTGTGCGAAGAGATATGTCCGGATGTCTTTACATTACAAGACGATGGTCTTGCCTACGTAAAGGAAAGTGGCACCGTACTCAACGATCCAGGTGGTTCCTCCCAGATGGCATCGGTGCCATCTGATCTCGAAGATGCTGTTGTAGAGGCCTCTGAAGAGTGCCCTGGAGAATGCATTTTCGTGGAAGTTGGATAGAGCCAACAAAAAAGATAAGTAATCGATTTTCCTGGGCCACAGCAAATGGCCCAGGTTTTCGCTTTAATTCTCCGATATTGAACTTTCAATATGACAAGGAAGCTGCGGCCTTAACCAAAAGCGCCCCGGATCCTATTTCGGCTTCATAAGCGATGGGATATAACGAGCAGAAGTTAAAAACCCAGTATGTGCAACCATCCGATGATCGGGTCGCACTGCTCTTCCTTCTATATACCAACCCCTCTGAAGCACTTCGATGGTTCTAATGAAGCTAAAACCATTCCGGCTTAGGGCGTATTTGAATTCCGCGACCTGGTTGATCGAGGTTTGATAGGCACACACCCGTGCCCCAGGGTTGACGGCATTTACAATGTGCTCCACCACCAGCCATGGCTCAGGCAGATCCAAGACCACCCTGTCGTAGCCATCTTCCAAAATACCTTGATATATATCCCTGATCAAAATCTTGTAGCTTCCAGCCGTACCCCGCCTAGCCAGCATTGATACATTTTCCAGGGCACGCTGAGCAAAATCCTCACGAATTTCATAGCCGGTGACATCGGCACCTGCTCTCACTAAAGTCATTGACAGAGCGCCCGAACCAACTCCAGATTCGAGAACCTTGGCACCAGGATATATATCAGCTTCAACCAGTATCGTTCCCAGGTCTTTGGGGTAGATAACCTGAGCCCCTCTGGGCATCTTTAGCACCATGTCATCCAAGCCAGGAATTAACGCCACAAAGTGAGCTCCTGTATTGGTTTTATACTTATATCCATCCTCTTTGCCTATGATTTCATCGTGCAGAATATAACCAGCATGAGTATGGCTTTGACCGCCGACCTTTAGCTTGACAAATGCCTCTCTACCCTTTTCGTCGATCAACAGTGCCCTTCCACCTGGGACAAAGGTGGTAATTGGAGACTGAAACTCATTTGGCTCCAGAACCATCCACTGCTCGGCAAATTCCGGCCCAGGGGACAAATTATTGGTGGCATCCACCTGGCTCTCCATTCTGATCATTAGCTTCCCGTGCCATAAATTACCTGATCGCAGGGATTGAAAATTAACCCATAACCGGCTTTACAAATTAGGCATTACCACGGTGGTAGGTTAGCGAGACTTTTTAGATCCTTTTGCTAGGTTAGTTATTGTTACGGTTTCCCCTGGCAACAGCTTGGTGGCATAGCCCGTTTTCGCTGAGCGCTTCTTGCTGTACTTGTAAAGCATCCACAGCACAATCAATCCAACTGAAAGAGGATCTCCTGACCTAGCCCGACTCTTGATCCCGTTTAGAATCCTTTTTGGTATAAGTAAACCTAACAGCATCGCTTAGATCCTTTTAATCTCCACGAAGGTATTACGCTTACGCCCAACCTTGATCCCGATCAAAAATACGACCGAAATAATTACAACTCCGACCCCTACTGCCAGCGCGGACACAGCCGGCCTGGCGGTATCAACCGCCTTTGTCACATCTCCCTGAATTTCCCGAAGCTTTTCCTCAAGATCATCTCTGGTAATTTTTTTTGAGTTTTTGGAAGACAAAACTTTCTCCTTGATGGTAGAAACCCGAAAATAGATCTAGAGCGACCTGGTATCTCGCTTCTTAACTATTCCAACTGCGCCCAATCCCACAACCAACACGCCAAGCACTGCTGCTATAACGTATGGAAGCCAGCTCAAATGGCCGCTGAAAGTGGAACCAGTCTCGCTCTGCAACAGACGCAACACTCCAATCACCAGCAGGACAACCCCAGCCGAAAGCATTAGAGATCCAGCGAAACCAAATATCACATATCTTCCAAGTCGAGAGATAGGTCCTAGAGTTTCTTGCTTCAAATATCCGATAACCAGTTCAACAAATTCAGACACCTGGCTCTTCGATTTTGCCTTTGAATTTGACGACACGTTGCTCCTATAGATATCAAGCAGGGATTTGATCTCCCATAAATTGTTAATAGGCTACCAGACCGAAACAAAGAGTGCTCCCATTGAGATCGTGCAGAATGGTGACCAATAATCACAGTGATAATACCTGAACCAAAGATTGCAACCAATAAACCCGCGCTTAGAGTTTCGGAGCCAGATTGACTGAAGCAGTGCGAACCATGTACCAATCAAAAACTAGTCACGCAGCTGGCCTTCAAAAAGCGATATCGCATCATCAATTAATCCGCCAAGCATCTCCGCCCTGCGGACTGGCTCATCCTGACAAAGCAGATTCTGCTGATCTAGCACAGGGATCGGGGCAACGGCACACATCTGCCACAACGCTTCAATTCGATCGCTGGACAGAGCGATCTGAACCGGAATCTCTGACGACATTGCGATCTCATCTTTGAGCAGAAGTAGATAGCGCAGCCTTTTCTCTAAATCAGCAACTAGCTCTGGAAATTCATCCCCCTGTGGGACCGGATCAAATAGGTCCTCCACCAGCGCCAATGGATAGGGGTCATCGGGAAGCCAGTTGCGGACCCGAATCCGGCTTACTCCTACTGCCAGAATTACTGAAGTGCCGTCATCTAAAGTGATTCTCTCAGCCAGCCTGGCCATAGTTCCGACTTCACATCGTTGATCGCCACCGCCGACTTCAGAACCTCTGGCTATGAGTACAACTCCAAAATTAGAAGGGCCGGATGAGAGATCCTTGATTAATTGTTGATACCGAGGTTCAAACACATGCAAAGGCAGTACGATCCCAGGAAATAAAACACTCTGGAGTGGGAACATGGGAAGCGGGAATACTACCTCCACCATGGATAACCTCCTTCACGACTACAACCCCCGGACCATCATAATCAATCCAAAACGCCCAGCTAAATTGACCTGTGGCAGCCTTCCGATATCAGCACAAGCTGCCACGCTAAGGGATATATAAGAAATTGCAAATTAAATAACCTACTAAATTGCGTCCTCCTATATCAAACACGCTAGTTTATCCTGGTGTATTTGCTCCTTAAATCAGTAATCATATCGATCGTAGTTACCCAGGTGGCCATTTTGGCAACTACGGTTTACCTTCACAGAGCCCTTTCACACAGAGCACTGAAACTCGGCAAAGCGTCGACGATGGCCTTTCGAATCATTCTTTGGGTCAGCACTGGGATCGTGCCGAGAGAATGGGTTGCTGTACATCGCAAGCATCATGCCTATACAGACGTGTCCGGAGATCCACACTCCCCTATCGTAGAAACGTTTGCCCTAATTCAGTTCGCAAACGTCTATTTGTACAGAAAAGCCGCAAAGGACCCGGCTAACCTCGCCAAATATGCTAAAGACTTACCTCCAGACAAGTGGGATAAAGCCTTTTTCAACAAGCCACTTCTGGGATTGGGAATCGGAATAGGACTTTTGCTGGTCCTGTTTGGACCAATGGTTGCTTTGCTGGTTTCTATAATCCACATGGCCAGCTACCTTCTGCTGTCTGCAGCAGTCAATGCAATTGGCCATACCTACGGCGACCGGCCATACAATAACTTCGCTACTAACAACAACTGGCTAGCCCTCATAACCTGGGGCGAGGGTCTGCATAATAACCACCATGCGGCACCCACATCATCCAAACTGTCGTTCAAGAAATCACAGATTGATCCAGGTTGGTGGGCTATCAGAGTTCTTGAAACAATCGGACAAGCTAAAATCCGGTTAAGGGTGCCCAAATTGGTGGCCGGAGCGTTAGACGTTCCTTTGGAATTGGAATCGCAGTAATAATTCATTAACCATCGGTTATTAGTTTTGCCTGAAAACCATGCTGCGAAAGTCTCGTCAGTTCGCCTTGTTATTAATCATCAGCCAGGCTGGCCCTAGCACATCAACCTTGCAAAGTGCCGGTCAATGTGCTCCCACTCAGACCATCACGGCTTAATGCAATGTGAATAGTGGGCATCCTTTATTTCTCAATCTTACATTGTCGCTAGACTGATATATAGAGCAGTGACTTTGAGGTAGTTATAGCACCTTTAATCATTGTCCAGCTCAATAGACGTCTTTAGGTAACTCCAGAATTTGAGTTACTCCACAGTTCCGATTGAAAGAGGTAAATATGGTAAACCGCCTGGTGGAAATGTATGAAAAGTATGGCCAAAGTCCTTGGATAGATAACCTGTCCCGAGCGTGGATAAATAGCGGCAGGATTACTGAACTTAAAGATCTGGGAATCAGAGGCCTTACCTCAAACCCCACAATCTTTGCCAATGCAATAGCAAAGTCTGATGACTACGATAAAGAGTTCCTGGAACTGATTAAAACCACCGACACAAAAACCGCATATTGGCAGATGGCCTGTGAAGATGTGGCCTCAGCGGCGGACTCGCTGTCCGAAATATATTCTAATTCCAAAGGCACCGATGGATTCGTCTCAATTGAGGTCGACCCAGAGCTAGCCCATGATACTAACGGGACAATATCTGCCGCCAAATCCCTGTGGGACAAGATCGCCAAAGAGAACCTGATGATCAAGGTACCAGCCACCCGTGAAGGTCTGCCGGCAATCACAGAGGTTTTATCCATGGGAATCTCAGTGAACGTCACACTTATCTTTGGGCTGGAACGATACAGGGAAGTCATGGAAGCCCACATAGCGGGGATTTCCCAGGCCCGGCAAGCGGGGCACAAACTCTCGGGAATCTCCTCAGTCGCTTCGTTCTTTGTCTCTAGGGTTGACACCAAGCTCGATCCAATACTTTCAAATCTCCCTAACGAAGGGAAAGCTCTTGCCGGCAAAGTTGCGGTAGCTCAGGCCCAGGCCGCTTACGTGCTGAATCAAAAGCGGTATTCGCAAAAGGACTGGATGGAACTTGCCCAAAGTGGCGCTTTGGTCCAGCGGCCGCTTTGGGCTTCAACTTCCACCAAGAACCCAAATTATCCAGATCTTTTATACGTTGAGAATCTGATTGCGCCAGGGACTGTAAATACCATGCCTGAAGCTACCGTATTGGCATATCTCGACCATGGCAGGCCAGTAGCCAATCCAGATGATTTCGAAGAACATTCAGCAGCCATCTTTAGCAAATTAAAGGACGCCGGAGTGGATCTCTCGAAGGCTAGCGAGGAACTGGAAGCAGAAGGCGTAGCTTCATTTGCAAATTCATTCAAAGAACTTTTGGCAGCGCTAGAAACCAAGAGATCTAGTCTCTAACTTCTGGCCAAACCTATGGCCCATTTTCAACAAAGTATCTCAAGTTCAAAACCCCTAAAGCACTGAAACTGCTTTACCAAATAAGCCCACGGGTCTCGGATGCAGTTAAATAAAACCAACTTTTCCCCGCACTTAAGCTCAAGTCCGCTATAGCCTTTAATACAAAGGCTCCACAAATTAACATTAGTTACGTATCCACAACTTGATTTAGGCCCAAAAACTTTCGTTTCAAGTTTGCAAAAGGCAGCTTATGGCGTAACGGGCATCCTTGACGGCAGGCTTACGATCAGGAAAAATCAATTCTTCCTCCAAAAGATTCAGGAGAGGTGATAATGAATCCTACATCAATCAAAAAGCGCAATCTAAGCGGCACCACGATGGTAGTTTTCGGAGCATCTGGTGACTTAACCTCAAGAAAGATAATCCCCGCCTTGGCATCTTTGGCGGAGCAAAACCAGCTGCCAAGTGAATTCAGCCTTGTTGGAGTCGCCAGATCCAACTATAGCGAACAGGAATTCCGTAACTTGGTACTTGAATCCGCAGCTAACTCCGAGGCCATGGAGGGGATAATTGACCAGGTCCACTACCTAAAGGGCGACTACAATCAACTTTCAACTTATCAAGCTCTGTCAAAGCTGCTCGAATCAATAGAGCAGTACCGCAGCACTGGGACTTCCCGCCTGTTCTACCTGGCAACAGTTCCCTCGCTTTTTGGCACAATCAGCTCACTACTCGGTGAGAGCGGACTCAGCTCAAATCCACCGGTTGGTTACAGCAGAATTATCATTGAAAAGCCTTTTGGCGATGATGTTCAAAGTGCCGAAACGCTCAATAGAGATATGCATACTTCCTTTGATGAGGAACAAATCTACAGAATCGATCATTATCTGGGGAAAGAGACCGTACAGAATCTTCTGGCACTTAGATTTTCTAATGCCATCTTCGAGCCGATATGGAACCGCAATTATGTGAATAATGTCCAGATAACAGTGGCAGAACAACTCGGAATTGGCCATAGGGGGACCTTTTACGAACATGCCGGCGCACTAAAGGATATAGTGCAGAATCATATGATGCAGATCCTGTCGCTTGTGCTGATGGAAGCTCCTGCAACCATGGACCCCATCGCAATTCAAAACGAAAAGGTTAAAGTGCTGTCTTCAATCGAGATTCCAAAGGTTGACGAAGTATGTAACCGTGTAGTAAGGGGTCAATACCACGCTGGAGTGATAAATTCCGACGAGGTGAGAGGTTATCGTGAAGAAAAAGACGTAGATCCCAACTCAGGTACTGAGACCTTCGTGGCAATGCGCCTGGCAGTGGATAATTGGCGCTGGGCTGGAATACCAATTTTTATTAGAACGGGTAAAAGGATGCCCAAAAGAGAAACCCAGGTTGTGATGGAATTCAACCGGGCACCACACCTGCCGTTCGTGGGCAACTCCGCAAGACAATTGGGACCCAATCGACTTATCCTGAAAATCCAACCAGAAGAAGAGATCAAACTGGTATTCGGAGCCAAAGTACCAGGTCAAGAATACAACATAAGATCCGTTGCCATGGATTTCTCTTATTCGGAAACATTCCGCGAGATATCATGGGATGCCTATGAACGCCTGATTCTCGATGCCATGATCGGTGATCGAACCCTTTTCCTAAGATCGGACGAAGTTATAAAAGCATGGGAAATAGTAGAACCTATACAAAAAGCATTCAGCGACCCAGGTTTTCCACTATATCCGTATGCGGCCGGAACCTATGGGCCAAAAGAATCGAACAAGCTGTTGCAACAGTCAGGGCACTATTGGCATAACTCCTTAGCACGTTTAACCAGGAAAAACCTAGATATCGATCAGGGCTAAGTTAGCTGTCACTTTTAGGTCGGGAAAATATAAACCCACGTTCGCTCAAGGCCCAGCTTAAGAATTATAAACAAAACGAATCTATTAGAGTTAGAGATAAAGCAAATCACAGCTCTTTTGATAAGGTACATATATGAAAGTTACCTACTCTGACCTCTCGACCGGCGAACTACTCAGCAAAGCAAGCAGAATTAAAAAAGACGTCTTCGGCAACAGAATTACATTTTCACCTAAGGTTTTTATCCCACTGACGATGCTCTGTAGAGACAGGTGCGGTTACTGCACTTTCGCCAAAGCGCCAGCACACCTTCCCGATCCCTATCTCAAACTGGACGAGGTAGTAAAAATCGCAACCCGTGGACAAGAATTTGGATGCACCGAGGCCCTGTTCACGCTGGGTGAAAAACCGGAACTTCGCTATAAAGTCTCGTCCGACTTTCTTTCAAAAAATGGTTGTGAATCTACGGTAGATTATCTCTATAAAGCCGCCGAAATGGTTGTCACTGAAACCAGCCTGATTCCTCATCTAAATGCCGGGGCGCTCTCATTTGAGGAATTCACCCTACTCAGACGAGTATCGGCCTCGCAAGGGATGATGATCGAGAGCCTCAACCCCGCGCTTTTGGCGCACAGGCTGTCACCGGATAAATCCCCCGAGCGCAGAATGCAAGCTCTGAGAGATTCAGGCAAAGCAAAAGTTCCTTTCACCACTGGAATCCTGGTCGGTATAGGTGAATCAGAGCAGGACCGGATTGACTCGTTGCTCGCGATCCGAGAGATCTCCGAAGAATTCGGTCACATTCAGGAAGTGATTATCCAGAACTTTTTGCCAAAGCCAGCTACCGCAATGGCTTCTTCACCACCGGCTGACCGGGAGGAATTCATAAGAGCAATTGCTCTGGCGCGATTGATACTGCCCAAAGCAGTTCATCTACAGGCTCCCCCCAATTTAAGTGAAAACATCCTGGAACTAACCGAAGCCGGAATTGATGACCTAGGGGGCATATCACCAGTAACAATCGACCATGTGAATCCAGAACGACCCTGGCCTGACTTGACTAACCTGGAATACATTCTCGCGGGACAAGGATTGCATCTGGCCCCTCGCCTACCTATCTACCCCGAGTTCAACAACCCGGGCTGGATCGATGACAGTATGGCCTTTCAAATCAAATCCAACAGCGACTCACACTCATATGCCAGAACCGACTCCTGGGTTTCAGGGGGAGACTCAGAACCCCCACACCTTATAGAGATTCCGGAAGTAACCAATCCGCCACATTGGCAACTGGTCAGAGAACTAGGTATCAAAAAGACCGCAACCGAAATAACTGACATATGCGATCAGGCAATTACCGGGGTACTTCCCGAAAAAAGCCAGATTGAAGCTCTATTTGACGCCAGAGGTACGGACCTTCAGTACGTGCTGGCCACGGCTGATCAGCTTCGGAAGGAAATCTCCGGAGATACTGTCACCTTTGTCGCAAACAGGAATATCAACTACACCAACGTCTGCACCTTCAAATGCCGCTTTTGCGCCTTTTCTAAAGGACCCCTGTCTTTAAATTTGCGAGGCACCCCCTATCTACTTGAGATGGAGGAGATAACCAAACGGGTAATGGAGGCGGAGCTGGCCGGAGCCACCGAGGTCTGCCTTCAGGGCGGCATTCATCCCTCTTTCGATGCTGACTACTATTTGAAGGTTATAGAAGCAGTTAAAGCCGGGTCTGAAACCATACACATCCATGGGTTTTCGGCACTGGAGATCCACGAGGGATCGAGGCGGTCTGGAGTTGAAGTGAGCGAATACCTCACCAGATGTAAGGAGGCTGGACTGAAATCCTTGCCTGGAACCGCTGCGGAAATATTAGATGATCAGGTTCGGGAAATACTGTGCCCGGACAAGATCAGGACCGAAAGATGGCTGGAGATCCACGAAACTGCCCATAAAGTCGGCCTTCGCTCCAACATAACAATTATGTTTGGGTCGGTAGAAACTCCAAGAAGCTGGGCACAACATATCGTACTAACCAGGGACCTGCAGCAAAGAACCGGGGGATTTACAGAATTTGTACCACTTCCATTTGTCCACATGGCATCGCCGATTTACCTGCAAAAGAGAGCCCGCAAAGGACCCACCTTCCGTGAAGCTCTGCTGATGCATGCCGTTGCACGAATCAGCTACCAGCACCTTGTACCGAATATTCAGGCCAGCTGGGTAAAAATGGGCGTCGATGGAGCTCGCCAGCTGCTCCGTTCTGGCACAAATGACTTAGGTGGAACCTTGATGGACGAAAATATCTCAAGAGCTGCCGGAGCCGTCCACGGACAGCAGCTTACCCGTGATGATTTTGAATCGCTGGTAGCACCACTCAATCGGCCACTTGCACAGCGGTCTACACTCTATAAAATCGTCGAAGGCCAAAACTAATAGTTGCCTTTACCCTCAAATAAATTTATCCAGGAGAACCGTGACTAATCCCAGTTCCACACCAGAAGCTATCGATGCTCTCGCAGCTCAGCTACTAGAAAATTTACAGGTCAAAAACAACCGAACTGTGGTCCGACACCTACTTGCAACCGCTCTGGATATGGCCAGTTCCGATTACCAAAGACTCAATCTGAAGATAGCAGCAGACTCACTAAGAGAATTGTCCCATGCGTTTAGGGTATTTGAGCCCTATCACTCCCAAAAAAAGATCACCCTGTTCGGATCAGCTAGAACCAAATCCACAGATCCCACTTATGCAGTTGCCCGTGAAATTGCTCATCAACTTGCATTGAAGGGCTGGATGACTGTAACAGGTGCTGGCCAGGGAATAATGCAGGCTGGACTAGAAGGCGCAGGTCCCGAGATGAGTTTCGGGGTCAATATAAAACTCCCTTTTGAACAAGAACCGAATCCTTTCATCGCCAACAGCCAGAAACTGGTCGAAATGAAGTATTTTTTCACACGAAAAGTAATGCTCATCAAGGAGTCTGCCGGTTTCGTAATAATGCCAGGAGGATTCGGCACACTGGATGAAGCTTTCGAGCTTCTAACACTGATACAAACAGGAAAGGCTGAACCTGCCCCGATCGTGCTACTTGACTCCGAGAAAGGGACCTACTGGGAGAAATGGCAGGAATTCATAGTGAAAGAAGTTATAGACCGTGGCTTAGTGGGAAATCTAGATAAATCACTATACCTCATCACCCGGGATGTGAGTAAAGCTGTTGATGAGATAACAAGGTTTTACCACAATTACCAAAGCATTAGATACGTCAATAAGCATCTGGTAGTACGGATGAGATCACTCATGTCTGAAAGCGAGCTTGAAAAACTTAACCTTGACTTCAAAGACATAGTAGCTTCAGGGACTATACAAAGGTGCTCTCCATCGGCACCTGAAATAGCCGACAATGACGGCCTGGAGCTTCACAGGATAAAATTCAGCTTTAACCAATCTTCACATGGCCGACTTCGAGAGCTTATAAATTTCTTGAACTCACTGGACAGCGCAAATTAGCGCCAACCGAATTTAATGGGCTATCTCGGAGGACTTTGAAATTGAGGCTGAAGGAATCTGTAGCCGGCTCCTCGAACAGTTTGAAGCAACTCAACCTTGCCCTCAACATTTATCTTTTTACGGAGATAACCAATATACACATCGACAATGTTGCTGCCTGGATCGAACGAATAATCCCATACGTGGTTCAGGATCTGCATCCTCGACAGGATCTGATTCGGATTTCGCATAAACAGCTCGAGCAAAGCCCATTCCTTCGGCGCAAGATCGATCCGAATCCCATCCCGCCAAGCCACCTTGGTGACTAAATCAAGCCTTAGATCGAGTACCTGCAAAATAGTATTTGAACCCTGATCTGAAGCGCGCAATGCGGCACGGATTCTCGCTAAGAGTTCGGCAAATGAAAACGGCTTAGTCACATAATCATTGGCCCCTGCGTCGAGTCCTTCGATCTTATACTTCGTCTCGTCACGCGCTGTCAATATGATCACAGGCTGTGTAAAACCATTTGCTCGCCAGGATGAGAGTGCCGTCTTTCCATCAGCCCCAGGTAACGAGAGATCGAGTAGAACCAAGTCAATGTCAGTGCCCATAGAGGGAACCTTAGTCATCGCCTCATCTCCATCACCGATCACTACAGTCGCATAACCTTCGGATTTCAAACCTTTGGAGAGAAAATTGGCTATCTTTTCATCGTCCTCAACTATTACGATATTCAATCCCAACCTCAGACTTTCTTACTATTCGATTAGATGGAATCCGAAACGTGAATGACGATCCCTCCCCGTAAACGGATTCTACATCTATATCCCCACCATGAGCATGAGAAACCGCCCTTACGATGGCCAAACCGAGACCAGCCCCTCGCTGATCTCTCGATGCACCTCGTTCGAAGCGTTCAAAGATCGTAGCAAGATATGTAGGCTCGATCCCAGTGCCACTATCTGAGACGACTATCGCTAAATAGCCGCCGTTATCATAAGCATCTAATGAGATGCGATCCAGGTTAGATGTGGCTTTTACAGCATTATCGAGCAGATTCAGGATCGCTCCCCTGCACTTTTGCCCATCTATCCGGACGACGACATCCGGGATGTCCCCCAAACGCCAGTTTCGTCTGCCCAGTGAAATAGCACTGGAAAAAATATCGGTTAAAAACGGTCGCAATTCCACTTCTTCTTCGTTCAACGGCTCCGGCTCAGACATTCTTTCCAGCAGCAGTAGCCCGTCAAGCATCGTTTTCATATAATCAATCTCAGAAGTGACAACCTCAATAACGTCGTTCAGCTCGTCTTTATCGACTTCTGAACTCCTGTGAATAAGCTCTAAATTGCCTCTAATTACCGTCAATGGGGTCTTCAGTTGGTGAGAAACGTCAGCCAACAATCTTCGTTGAGAATCCAAGGTTTGGCTGATCCTCCCAATCATACCGTCGAATGCAAGGGCTAATTTACCTACTTCATCTGATTGGCTCGGAAAATCCAACCTTCGATCCAAGTCTCCTTTTGAAATTTCCACAGCTGTCTCGGTAACACGGCCAACAGCCCGCATAATTCGCCGCATCAAAAAATACCCGGCGGCAACAGAAAAGATTAAAGAGAGAAGGGCCTCCGCTCCAGCTAGCAATAGCACTTGTGACTCTTGGGAGCTAAGACCTGAAAGACTGGTTACCGCCACCAGTGAACCAACTACTTTTTTGGAAACCGTCACAGGTGACCCAAGAACCAAATAGCTACTCGACCTGTAGCTAACGGTATTTATTTTGGTCGACCCGGGAGGTGAAGCCAGAAACTGAGAAACATCAGGAATCGCTATATCCTTCGATGAACCAGCCGAGCCTAAAGTACTATGTCCAAAAATATGAATGTAAAGTATGTGCTGATTGGCCAAGGCATGGGTTGCCAAATAGGACTTCGAAAAACTATACAAACTTTCGCCAGGCGCACGTAGATTGGCAGCCTGGGCAAACTGGGGCACCTCTTCACCCAGGTCCGACATAATCACACTTTTGGCATGAGAAGCGTAGGTGCGTACCACCTGCGTAAGAACTAGTCCCAGCGCTGCCGCCGAAACAACCGCATAGATAACCATTAAACGAGTTGTCGTGGAAATGCGCCTAACGCTAAATAGGTTTGTCATGACCGAATCTATTTAAACTTTCAAGGTTGTAATGAATGGATACTTGAAGCCCAAATCGACTTCTGATCGCGAGACTTGACCTCTCCTCTCCATAAAGGAAGAGGATTCATGAAGAACCAGCAGCTCACGCCACTAGCCCTTCAGAGAGTTGACGCTTCACTGGGCCGCTGTGCTCAGCCCTAATGGGCTTTTGCTGCAGTGTCCCTCTACGTCCTGTGACCCCCCAAAGGGGACCCAGTCCTGCGGTGAGAATATTCTGTGCTGCGTTGATATCTGCGTTGGCGCTATATCCACAGTTGATACAGATAAAGACCGCTTGACTCTTGCGGTTCTTCTTAGCTGCACGTTCGCACTGCGGACAGGTTTGGGAAGTGAACTGTGGGTTTATTGGTACAACAAGTACAGAAGAACTGGCAT